>CAVDJG010000109.1:0-6711 GCA_963609005.1 Acidaminococcaceae bacterium | reverse complement strand
GCGGAGGATGTCAACGGGTGCCAGAGCCTCGATTTCCTCGAAGCCGTTGGCGAGAAATTCATATACTTTTGCCATAGTGGTTGCTTTTTGGCCGCGCGGGGTGCGGGTGGCGGCGTTTTTGCAAACTTACAAAAAAATATCGGTAATGTGCTGCCGCTGCCGCCGCAAAGTTGGGATTTGAGCTGCTGCGGTGCGGCTTTTTCACATTTGTTTGCTAAAATCGCGCCTCGCGCAACTCCGCCTGCGACGCGCAAAATAGAAGGCGCAGCCTCTGCCGAAGCCTTGTTCCGACGGGGCGAAGCACCGGTTTCAAGCCGTTTCGGTGCTTGTTTCGGTCCAAACAAGGCTTGCTTGTGAGGCAGGGAAGGCTTGTTTGCACGCCGGGCAACGCTTCTTTTGCGCCTAAACAAGGCTTCTTTTTCGCCTGAACAAGGCTTCCTTGTATTGCAGTCGGTTTGCCTCGGAACCGCGGTAAAGATATAACACGCGGCAAATCAATGTGTTGACGTACAAAGGCCAATTCTGCGTTTTTTCGCGGCAGATGTTTTGTTGTGCGTAATTTTAGTATTCTCGCATGTTAACAAATATTCCTTTGTGTTAATTAATATGGAATTTTTGCTTGCCGACGCTTTCTCTGTGCGGCATTGGTTAAGGTTTGCATTAACTTTGTAGAGAAACAGGCTCCGGCCCGTAAAATAAATTATATTAGACAACTTTCGCCCCCGTGCGGCAGCACACAAACGCATATTTACAAGAAATGGACAACCACAAGCAACTCACGTTTGCCCTGTTCGGCAACACCCACCAGCCCCGCAAGTCATCATCGGTAACACGGCTGCTCCGCTGCCTGCACTCGCACGGCGCGCGGGTGATTGTCGATAGCGAGTTCTACGGGCTTCTCACTTCCGAATACGGCGATGCCGTGGCTGGCGAGGAGGTGTTCTGCGGCGACTGTTTCAGTGCCGATTTCGCCGTGTCGATGGGCGGCGACGGCACGTTTCTCAAAACCGCCGTGCGCGTGGGAACAAAGCAAATACCCATAATAGGGGTCAACACGGGGCGGCTCGGCTTCCTTGCCGATGTGCTTCCGAGCGAAATCGACGCGGCTATAAGCGCGGTGTATGACGGCAACTATGACATAAAGGAACACTCGGCTATACAGATAAGCACCGACGGCGAACCTATACAGAGCTGCCGCTATGCCCTCAACGACATCGCAGTGCTTAAACGCGACGAGGCGGCCATGATAACAATACGCACCTGTGTAGACGGAGAATATCTCGTAACCTACCAGGCTGACGGACTGATTGTATGCACGCCCACCGGATCGACGGCCTACTCGCTGTCAAACGGAGGTCCGATAATAGTGCCGCAAACCGGTTCGCTGTGCCTAACCCCAGTGGCTCCGCACAGTCTTAGCCTACGCCCCATAGTGGTGAGCGGCGACAGTCGCATCACGCTCGACGTGGAATCGCGGTCGCACAATTTCCTCGCTGCCATCGACGGACGCAGCGTCACGCTCAAGGAGGGCACGACAGTGACCATAAGCAAGGCCCCGTTCACCACGCGCATAGTGAAGCGCGGCGGACAGAGATATTTTGCCTCGCTGCGCGAGAAGATGATGTGGGGCGCCGACGCACGCAAGGAATGACAACACTGGCAATGACGCACGCATGACGATAAGCAGACTACTGAAACTACCCAAGACGCGCTATCCCGCACGCGACATCGTGCGATGGCTGTGGAGGGAATGGCGCGGCAACCGCTTGCAGGCTCTGCTCAATGCCTCGCTCGGCCTTGCCGACGTGGCACTGAGCCTTGGACAGGTGTGGGCGGTGAAGCATGCCATCGACGTGGCGGCCGGTTCGGTGCGCGGTTCGATATATCTTGCCGTGGCGTTCATGGGTCTGCTCATAGCGTGCAGCTTCGGATGCAGCGTGGGCGAGATATGGGTGCGCAACATTCTCGGTGTGCGCGCGCAGAACAGAATGCAGCAGCGCATGCTCGACAGACTGCTACGCTCGCGATGGCACAGCCGCGGACGCCACCATTCGGGCGATGTCATCAACCGCCTCGAAACCGATGTGGCCGGCGTGGTGGGCTTCCTTACCGAGACAATGCCCAACACTCTCGCCGTGCTCGCCATGTTTGTGGGAGCGTTTTTCTGCCTCTTCTCCATGGACCGCATGCTTGCCTGTCTGCTCGTTGCCATTATCCCGGTGTTCATCGCGGTGAGCAAAATTTACATTTCGCAGATGCGACGGCTCACACGCGAGGTGCGCGACTCCGACAGCCGGGTGCAGAGCGTATTGCAGGAAACCGTGCAGCACCGCATGGTGGTGAAGACTCTGGAGGCGTGCAGCCTTATGGTTGGCCGCCTGGAAAGCACTCAGAGCAAGCTGCGCGCCAATGTTGTGAGCCGCACGCGCTTCTCGGTGTTCTCGGGACTGGTGCTCAATGCAGGCTTTGCCTTGGGCTATCTCATAGCGTTTCTGTGGGCCGCCGTGCGCATGTCGGCCGGTACTCTCACCTTCGGCGGCATGACTGCCTTCCTGCAACTGGTAAACAAAATACAGAATCCGGCACGCAGCCTCACCAAACTTGCGCCGGCTTTCGTCAACGTGTTCACCGCCGCCGAGCGGCTCATGGAACTTGAAGAAGAACCGCTCGAGCCGCAGGGCGACCCCGTGAGGGCCGAGGCTCCGTGCGGAATAAGGCTCGATAATGTGGTGTATGCCTACGAAAACGGCACGCGCAACGTGATCGACGGTCTGTCGTTTGATTTCCGTCCGGGCTCGTGCACGGCTATACTCGGCGAAACGGGGGCGGGAAAGACCACGCTTGTGCGCCTGCTGCTCGCGCTGATGCAGCCCGACAGCGGATCGATAACCTTGTATGACAGTAAGCACGAGTATCAGCTCACGCCGTTGTCGCGCTGCAATTTCGTGTATGTACCGCAGGGCAACACGCTGATGAGCGGCACCATACGCGACAATCTGCGCCTTGGCAAGCCCTCGGCAACCGATGAAGAGATGCGCGAGGCACTGCGGCGGAGCTGCGCCGACTTCGTGGCCGACCTGCCCGAGGGGCTTGACAGCGTGTGCGGCGAGCAGGGCGGCGGACTGAGTGAGGGGCAGGCGCAGCGCATTGCCATTGCCCGCGCACTGCTGCGCAACCGTCCTGTGATGATTTTCGATGAGGCTACGTCGGCGCTCGACGGCGAGACTGAATGTCGTCTGTTGCAAAATTTGCTCGCCGACAACACCCGGACGGTGATCTTTGTCACCCACCGTCCGGCCGTACTTGCCTATTGTTCGGCACGGCTCCAGATGTGAATGCTTGCAAAGGCAAGCCCGTCGGCCCGTGGGCAAGTGGCAAAAAGAAGAACAAAAACCGGCAGACAGTGTTTCAAGCAACTGTCTGCCGGTTTCCGTTTATGTGTGGGGTGTGTCGCGGTGCTGGCCGCGTGTCATATTGTAGCCACCTTCTTTCCGTCAACTATATACACTCCTTTGGCAAGGCTCACCGTTTTGTTGCCCTGCACCGTGCCGCTGAACACCGTCCGGCCGAGCGTGTCGGCTATGCGCACCGGGCGTGCTTCGGGGCTGACGAGCAGCAGTCCGCCGGGCCGGGCATACACGTCGAGCCCGCCGTTGTGCGCAGTTTCGCCTATGCCCGAGGGCAGAACGATGTCCTGGCCGTCCTTCTGATATATGCGCACATAGTCGAAAAGTGTTTCATACTCGTAGTCCACGTCGCACGGCTGTGCCCAGCTTCCGTTGCCAACGCTTTGGTTGAGTATCAAGTAGAAGGGCTTGTCGAAGGGCCACTGACCCTTGTCGAGCAGCGTCTGCTGGTCAGACTTGGCATAGGAGAAGGCCTTGTTGCCGTCAACATACCATGTGAGCAGCGTGGGAGTCCATTCCAGTGCGATGACATGAAACTCGTTGGCCGTGGTGGGGAGGTTGCCCGAGTTGGGCAGAGCGAGCTTCAAGTCGTAGGTGGCATGCGTGTGTACGGTGTGATATGACTTGTTTTCCGAGTCGATCTGCTCCCAGATGTCAATCTCACCGGCATTTGGCCAACCGGCAGAGTTGTCTTCGGGCATCATCCAGAAAGCCGGGAAATTGCCCGTGTGCGGGTTTGTCTTCAGGCGTCCTTCCACGCGTCCGTAGGTGAAACTCAGCTTGCCCGCACTCTCAATGGCGCCGCTTATCATCTCAACCTGGCCTTCGTCGTCGTTGCTGTTGGCTATGCAGCGCGTCACGAGCATCCCGTCTCTTGTGAAAGCAGTGGCTGCCTGTCCCTCGGCGGTTTGTGCGGTGAAGCGTTTCCAAGTGGGATTTTCGCGCGAGCAGCGGCTCCAGCAGTTTGCGTCGGGCATGCTTCCGTCGGGCAGATTGAACTCGTCGGCGAAGCGAAGCTTGTATTCCTCGCTTCCGTCGGGGGCGAAAACGGCGGTCAGAAGCAGGTCGCCGTCGATGCTGTCTTTGGCTATTGCCTGCTCGATGCCCTCTTCTGCGTCTGCAATTTCATACTCGTTCCATTGGCGGTTGCCGTGTATGTATTGATCGCCTTTGAGGTTGTGGCCGTGCCTCACCGTAAACTTTTCGAGCCGATAACCCTCGCACGGGGCGAGCGGCAGCACGCTGAATGCCGATCGGTAAGCCACTTCTGTGCCTATGCCCGTGTTGAATGCGCCCACGATGTGGCCTCCTGTGCCCTCGGCGGTGAGCTTGCCTGTGTCGGCATGCACGTTTATGAGGAAGTCGATTATGCGCCCTCCCGTGCTGTCGATGCCGTCGGTTGCGCCCTCGGCATATTTTCCTGCCGGGTCGATGTTGTCGGTGTCGAGCTTCAGACGTGCCCTGTAGGTGCCGGGAGCGGTGCCTTCGGGAATGGTGAACTGCGGCAGAGCGCATCCTGCGGCGGCCGCCGTTGTGGCCTGTCCAAGACTGTTGCGGCCGTTGAAGAACGAGTAGGCGAGCAGCTCACTGTCGGTGCCCGGCTTGCCGTCGCTGCCGGTTTCGGCAAAGAACGAGCCGTCCTGGTTGGTGTCGATGTAGAGATAGGCGTTCATCTGCGTGCTGCCTGTGTAGCCTATTGATGCAGTTACGCTGTCGCCCGCCTTGCAGTAAACCGTCTGCGGGGTGATGTTCTGGTAAACCTTCTTGCCTTTTTGGTCGACCACGAGGCTGGACTTCTCGCCCGACGACGTGGTCAGTTCAAAAAAACTGAGAGCGCTTCCCTCCGTGTCTTTCGCTTCAAGCCCGTTGTCGAAGTTGAGTGCATAGTCGCCTTTGTCCTCGCTTGCGCCGGAGTTGCTGCTGAAATAGGGCACGAAGCGCATGTCGCCGTCAACGAGCTTGGCCGGAATGGTGTATTCGTTGTCGCTGAATTGCGAGGCACGCACGGTTGTTTCCTCCCACTGCCGGTTCTCGTTCACGAGGCTGTCGCCGTCGATGTTGTATCCGTGGCGTATGACAAGGTGAGAGAAACGGAACCCGGGTGCAGGCTTGACACGCACTTTCAGGTCTTTGCCGAAGGGCACTTTCTTGTCGGTAACGGCGCTGCCGTCACTGAGAAGAATGTCGCCGTTGAGGCCGCCCCCGAGCCCATCGACGGCGCGGAACAGTCCCACTGTGGTGTCGTGTATGTTGATGCGCGTGTCGACGATGATGCCTCCGTTGCCGGTAATCTTGTTGGTTGTGCTGTTGTTTCCGCCCGGGTCAACGCAGTCCCAGTCCACCTTGTAGCGCATGCGGTATATGCCGGGCTTTATGTCGGCCGGTATTGTGAATGCAGGCGGGTTGCTGCTGGGCGATGCGCTTATGGTGTTGCCGTCGCTGTCTTCGCCCTTGTAGAGTGCATACGACATGAGATCGCCCATGTCGGTTATGCCGTTGTCGTCGTAGCCCACGTTGAATGCCCCGTCGTTGCCCTTGTCGATGTAGGCATATCCGGCCATCCACGATCCGCTGTACGACACGCGCGGCGTTACCTTCTCGCCCGGCTTGGCCAGGAAACAGTTGTCCATGCGCTTTATGTAGAGCTTCTTCGAAGTCTGTTGTCCGGTTTCCACGCTCTGAGTGCCGTCTGCGCTGGTGAGCGATATGGCGCTTGTGTAGCGGTCGGAGCGCGTGAGTGTGGCCTGTTCGTCGTAGTTTACGGGATAAGGCGTGCTTGAGAAGAACGGTTGTGCGCTGTCGCTGAGCGTTATGTCGTCGATGTATGCGGCGAAATCCTCGGTCATGTCGTGCGGCGAGGTGGCATCGACAACCACGAGAAGGTTGCGTATGGTGATGCCGTCGGAGCCAGATATGGGGAATACTGCATCGCACCATCGGTCGGCCGACACCTTGCTTGTGCACTGACTCCAGCATTGTTCGGTGAGAGCGGGCTGCCATTGGCGGTCGTCGCGGTTGCCGAGGGCGATGAGCATTGCCTTGCCGCCCTTGGGAGAGTGTATCTTGACATGCACATACTGTGTGGTCTTGGTGAGTGCAAACGGCTTTTTGAGTTCGACAAGTGCGCCGAACGTGTTGCTGCCGAAGCGCGACCGCTGCACGGCGAGTATGCGTTTCGATGTGTTGGGGGCGTAGCCGAGCAGTGCGTCGGTGTCGGTGAGGTGGTTTTTCACCACTTTTGCGTTGCCGGCGAGCTTGTTGGTGCGGAACGGCGACTGCTCCCATGTGTCGTACACTCCCACCG
>CAVDJG010000108.1:0-6781 GCA_963609005.1 Acidaminococcaceae bacterium | reverse complement strand
ATACATCCCGACGAGCAGCGCTGACGCCCTGCCGCATGCCGACATGACAGGATAACACACGACACACCCACACCATTTGTCTGCGGCGGCACTTGTCGCCGCAGACAGCAAAAAGCAACGACACACGATGAGAATAGGAATTTTAGGAGCGGCGGGATATACCGGCGGCGAACTTATTCGTCTGCTCATAAACCATCCGGCCGCCGAAATAGCATTTGCAAACAGCGAAAGCAATGCAGGCAACCTTGTGGCCGACGTGCACGAAGGCCTGTATGGCGACACGCAGCTGCGTTTCACTGGTGAAATGCCGTTCCACTCCGCCGACGTGGTGTTCTTCTGCTTCGGCCACGGCAAGAGCGAGGCATTCTTGAAAGAGCACGACATTCCGGCCGACGTGAAGATTATCGACCTCGCACAAGACTTCCGTCTGCAGCGCGAAGGCAACGACTACATCTACGGTCTGCCCGAAATCAACCGCGCCGCCATTGCCAAGGCACGCCACATAGCCAATCCCGGATGCTTCGCCACATGCATACAGCTCGCCCTCTTGCCTGCCGCCAAGATCGGCATCGTGCACGGCGACATCGCGGTGAACGCCATAACTGGAAGCACGGGAGCCGGACAAAAGCCGTCGGGCACGACACATTTCTCATGGCGCAGCGGCAACATGAGCATATACAAGCCTTTCTGCCACCAGCATGTGCCCGAAATCTGCCAAAGCATCAAGCAGGTGCAAGGCGATCTCGATGCCGAAATCGACTTCATTCCCTACCGGGGCGACTTCGCACGAGGCATATTCGCCACCACGGTGATAAAGACCGACTTGCCCGAGGATGCTGCCGTGGAAGCCTACCGCGACTTCTACGCCGACGAACCGTTCACCCATTACACCGACCGACCGATTGACTTGAAACAGGTGATAAACACCAACAAATGCCTCGTGCACTGCGAAAAGCACGGCAACAAACTGCTTGTGACGTCGGCAATAGACAACCTTCTGAAAGGAGCCGTGGGACAGGCGGTGCAGAACATGAACATAATGTTCGGTCTTGACGAAAGAGAAGGGCTGCGCCTCAAGCCGTCGGCTTTCTGATAACAGACCTTCCTCACTACCGAAAATCACACGAAACACGCAACAAAGATGAAGACATTCGACGTTTATTCTCTCTTCGACATAAACATAGTAAAGGGCAGCGGCTGCCATGTGTGGGACGATCACGGCACCGAATACCTCGACCTGTATGGCGGCCATGCGGTGATAAGCATCGGGCACTGCCATCCTCACTACAACGAGATGCTCACCCGGCAGCTCGGCAAGCTGGGGTTCTACTCCAACTCCGTGGTAAACAAACTGCAGGAAGATCTTGCCTCGCGTCTCGGCAAGGTCTGCGGCTACGACGACTACAGCCTCTTTCTTGTGAACAGTGGGGCCGAAGCCAACGAAAACGCGCTGAAACTAGCCTCATTTCACACCGGCCGTCATCGTGTGCTCGCCGCCTCACGGGCATTTCACGGACGCACGTCGCTCGCCGTCGAGGCCACCGACAATGCCAAAATCATTGCCCCCGTCAACCAAAGCAACCACATCACCCACCTGCCGCTCAACAGTCTTGACGCGTGGGAGCAGGAACTGGCCAAGGGCGGAGTGTGCGCCTGCATAATAGAATGCATACAGGGCGTGGGAGGCATAAGGCTCGCCTCGGCCGAATTTGCCCAGGGTCTGCAGCAACTGTGCCGTAAATACGGCGCACTGCTCGTGTGCGACGAGATACAGTGCGGCTACGGACGCAGCGGGAAATTCTTCGCCCACCAGTGGCTCGGCATCACTCCCGACATAATAACATGCGCCAAGGGCATCGCCAACGGCTTCCCCATGGGCGCAGTGCTCATTGCTCCGCACATCGAGGCACGCAAAGGCATGCTCGGCACCACCTTCGGCGGCAACCATCTGGCCTGCACCGCCGCGCTTGCCGTGCTCGACGTGTTGGAAAGCGAGCAGCTCATCGACAACGCGCACGCCGTGGGCGAACATCTGCTCGGCAAGCTCCGCCAACTGAAGGAGCACAACTCACACATCACCGACATAAGGGGACGCGGACTAATGATTGGCATCGAACTTGACATTCCGCACAGTCAGCCGCGCACTCGGCTCATAAAGGCCGAACACTGCTTCACTGGTTGTGCCTCGACCAACATCATTCGCCTGTTGCCGCCGTTGTGCGTCACTGCGCATGAAGCCGACCTTTTCGTCGAGAAACTCGCACGCGTGCTCGATGCCGAAGCGTGAACAATCGCGCAGCATCATTCCTTCGGCCAACGGAAAAAGCCCGTCCGGCCAACGGCACATATTTAAAACAGAATTGCAAACCCACCAAAAAAGAACGCTGACATGAACACATTTTTCCACGCCGCCGACCTCGGCGACCTCAACGCAGCACTTGCCGAAGCCCGCGAAGTGAAGCAAAACCGCTTCGCATGGCAGCATTTGGGCAAGAACCGCACGCTGCTCATGATATTCTTCAACAACTCGCTGCGCACCCGACTGAGCACGCAGAAAGCGGCAATGAACCTCGGAATGAACGTAATAGTGCTCGACGTGAATGCCGGCGCATGGAAACTGGAAACCGAACGCGGCGTGATTATGGACGGCGACCGCTCCGAACACCTGCTCGAGGCCATTCCCGTGATGGGCAGCTACTGCGACCTTATAGGCATACGGTCGTTTGCCGGACTTACTGACCGCGACTATGACTATGCCGAAACCATTGTCTCGCAGTTTGTGCAATACAGCGGCCGCCCTGTGTTTGCCATGGAAACGGCCACGGTGCACCCTTTGCAGGCTTTCGCCGACCTCATAACCATCGACGAACACAAAACCAAATCGCGCCCCAAGGTGGTGCTCACATGGGCTCCGCACTGCAAGGCTCTGCCACAGGCAGTGCCCAACTCGTTTGCCGAATGGATGAATGCCGCCGACGTTGACCTCGTGATAACCCACCCGGAAGGCTACGAACTTGACCCGAATTTTGTGGGCAACGCACGCGTGGAATACGACCAGATGAAGGCACTGAGCGGCGCCGACTTCGTTTACGCCAAGAACTGGAGCTGCCCGGGTGTGTCGCGCCCCGCCGACTACGGCAAGATTATATCCGACGACCGGTCGTGGACAATCGACGCGGCACACATGGCGGCAACCGACAACGGCAAGTTCATGCACTGCCTGCCCGTTAGGCGCGGACTGATTGTCACCGACGACGTGATTGAATCGCCCTCGTCGCTCGTTATTCCCGAAGCTGCCAACCGCGAAATCTCGGCCGAAGTGGTGATAAAGCGCATGCTCGCCAGCATCTGAAAAGGCCGCATCCAACGCGTCATTTCCACAACATCACGATGCTTCCGGCCGTTATCAGCAGTGCTCCGGCAACGACACGCAGACTCACCGTTTCGCGAAGAAACACGAATGCAAGCACTATCGTCATCACAACACTCAGCTTGTCTACCGGAGCCACACGCGAAATGTCGCCGCACTGCAAGGCCTTGAAATAGAAAAGCCACGATGCACCGGTGGAAAGGCCCGAAAGAATAAGAAACATCCATGTGCCGCGCCCCACGCTTTTCGCGGCGCACTGCTCATGGCAGAAGAACACTATGCCCCATGTGAGCAGCAACACCACCGTGGTGCGCACGGCCGTTGCAAGGTTGGAAGGAATGTCACGGACGCCCATTTTGGCGAACAAGGCCGTCAGCGAGGCAAACAACGCCGACAGCAAAGCATAATATTTCCACATAAAAATCAAGGTGTTTACACTTCAAGGCGGTATCACCCACCGCCTACACACAGGCAAAGTTAGGGCTTGATTTTGTAGAAACGCTGAACAGCATGCTTTTTTTGCACCACGCATGCCATTTTTCTACAAAATTAAGCCCTAACTTTGCAGCGACGCAACAAAACTGCAACGCGAAAGATGAAGACACTCATTATTGAAGACGAACGGCAACTGTCCGACGACATCGTGAGCTACCTCAACCGCGACGGCTATCTGTGCGAGCAGGCATTCACCTGCAACGAGGCCATGACACGCGTAGGGGTGTATGAGTATGACTGCATACTGCTCGACCTGATGCTGCCCGACGGCAGCGGGCTCGACGTGCTGCGGCGCATAAAGCAACGTGCCCCACAAACTGGCGTGATAATAGTGTCGGCCAAAGGCGCGCCCGACGACCGGGTGGAAGGACTGCGCATCGGGGCCGACGACTACCTTGCCAAACCCTTCTACCTGCCCGAACTCAAGATGCGCATGTTCGCCCTCATGCGCAGGCGCAACTTCGACAGCAGCAATATGCTGCATTCCGGCGGCATCGACATCGACCTGCTCGCCAAGAAGGCATCAGTAGGCAGACATGATCTTAACCTCACAAAGAGCGAATACGAACTGTTGATCTTCCTCATAGAAAACCGCCGCCGCGTGGTGTCGAAGAGCGCGCTGGCCGAACATCTCAGCGGCGATATGGCCGACATGATGGACGATTTCAACTTCGTCTACGCACACATGAAAAACCTCAAGGCCAAACTGGCCGAAGCAGGACTGCATGACTGCATAAAGACTTATTACGGAACGGGATACAAATGGACCGACGACCAATGAAAACATTGCTTGCAAAAACACGGAACCTGTTTGTGGCATGCACCGTGGCGGTGTTTGCCCTCACCGCACCGCTGTTCTACCTCATAACGAAACACTTCTATGCCGAAGACATAGTAGACATAATTGAGAGCGTGAAGCAAGGCCACGGCCTGCCGGCACTCGACCTCGAAGCCGACATTGTGGCCGGCATGATGGTGCAGTTTGTGCTTGTGTTTGCAGCCGTGAGCCTGTCGTTCTACATCACCGCACGCCTTGCCGCACGCCGCCTGTGGCGACCTTTCAACGACACGCTGCGCAAAACCGGGCAATTCAACGTTTCGCACGGCAAGCTGCCGGAGTTTGCACCCACCGACATTGTCGAATTTGAAAACCTCAACCAGTCGCTCACCAAACTCATGCAGAAGGACATCGAGACATTCCGCATACAGAAAGAGTTCTCGGAAAACGCGTCGCACGAACTGCAGACTCCGCTTGCCGTGATGCGCGGAAAGCTCGATCTGCTCATGCAGGAACAGCTTGACGAAAGGTCGGCAAGGCTCGTGGCCGACATGTACAGTCTTGTGACACGCATGAGCCACCTCAACCGCAACCTGCTGCTGCTCGCAAGAATCGACAACGCACAATATGCCGACACCGTGGATGCCGACCCCTACGACATGGCACACGACGCATTGCCGCTCTACCGCACCCTGCTGCACGGCAGCACCATTAGCCTTGCCGACAGGCGCACGCGCAAGACAACGGTAAAGGCCAACACCGCGCTGCTCGAATGTCTACTAAAAAATCTTGTGGTGAACGCCATTCGGCACACGCCGCAAGGCGGAAACATAACGATAACCGTAACCGACAATACACTATCGGTGAGCAATCCGTCGGCCGACGGCACACCGCTCAATGCCACCACACTGTTCCGGCGTTTCGGCAACACCACACCGCAGGAAGGCGGCAACGGCCTCGGCCTGGCCATCGTGAAGGCCGTGTGCGACTACCACGGCTGGCAGATAGACTATTCATTCGGCAACGGCAGACATCTGTTTACGGTGGATTTTAACATGCATTTAACCTGATATTCAAACTTTCTACAAACTCGCAAGCTACTTTTGCCGCGACTAACAACGGCATAGTATGCTACACGAACACATCGTTGAATTGGCGTGCAGCCTGTCGGAAGCCGACAGCCACGCCCTGCTCATGCTCAACAACATGCACACACAGGTGCTCGACATGATAATGTTTGCCGTGAGCGACAAATGGATATGGGTGCCTTTCTATGCACTGCTTGCCATGCTCATGTTCAGGCAATGCACATGGCGGCGCGCCATGCTCGCACTGTTGCTCATAGCGCTCACCGTGGCCGCAACCGACCAAAGCTGCGCCACACTCATCAGACCGGCCATAGGACGGCTGCGCCCCACCTCGCCCGACAACCCGCTTTCGGCACTTGTGCACACAGTGAACGGATACCGCGGCGGACGCTACGGCTTCCCGTCGTGCCACGCAGCCAACACCTTCGCCCTCGCCACCTTCCTGTCGCTATATTTCAGGCGGCGGGTTGCCACGGCAACATTGTTTGCATGGGCTGCCACAGTGAGCTACTCGCGCATCTATCTCGGCGTGCACTACCCCGGCGACGTGCTGTGCGGCATGGCGATAGGCACTGTTTACGCCCTGTCAGCACACTTCCTGTTATTTGCGCCGCTTGCCAAAACCACGCTGATAGCCCACATTAAGCGCCGAGCAACGCCCTCAACAGTCAATGCACCTGCCCCACCGGGATTTGCAGCGCCACTGCCCCACAAAACAATGGGCATATAAGGCAAAAAGAGCACATTCATGCTTCACATGGCGTTTTGGCACGAAAAAAAACGAATATCCTTGCGTTGTATGGAAAAAAAACATTACCTTTGCACCGCATTAAGGAAGATTGGCAGAGTGATCGAATGCGCTAGACTCGAAATCTGGTATACCCATTACGTGGTATCGGGGGTTTGAATCCCTCATCTTCCGCACTCTTCAAAAGTGAAGGACATGCAATGCTGCAAGGCAACAACCCTTCATTCAAGCTTAAAGCCTCAACCGAAAAATGCAATGCGCATTTCGGTTGAGGCTTTTTCGTTGTTTAAACTCCACACCGA
>CAVDJG010000107.1:0-6834 GCA_963609005.1 Acidaminococcaceae bacterium | reverse complement strand
GCCGCCAACCGTTACAAACACATGCCGGCACGCCGGCCAACTGTGGCGAAGGCGAGCCGGCACGGTTCACGCACGGTGCAGGTCAATGTTTCTTGCCAAGAACATAAGTTTCAAGGTCGTCAATCTCGGCCTGTGTCAGCGTATTGTATTTTCCGCCGCTGAGCACAATGATGCGGCACGCCATTTCGAAGAACATGGCACGCTCAAACACCTCGTCGAAATTCTTTCCGCACACCACCTGTCCATGCTTGAGCATCAGTGCCGAGTTGTGGTTGCGCAACGCCTCGATGACGGCGGCGGCCAGTTCGGGCGATCCCGGACGGTAGTAAGGTATTACGGGAATCTCGCTGCCCACATGGCACGGTATTTCGGCAGTCACGTTGAAATCGGTGGGTGTTTCCTTCATGCAAGCCACCGCAGTGGCATAGGTCGACTGGAAATGCAGCACCACATCGCAGTCGGGACGCTCGCGCAGCACGCCGAGATGGAAGCCGCTCTCCATTGAGGGTTTCACGCCGTTAAGCACCTCGCCAGTAGCCACGCGGCACATTGCCACCTTCTCGCGTTGCAAGCTTGGCACCCACGACCCGGTGCCCGAGACGAGTGCCTCGTCGCCAATGCGCCATGAAAGGTTGCCACTGCTGCATATCGTGAGTGCTGCATCGCCCACACGGTGTGCCTGTTCGAGAAATTTTTCTATGTGTTGTTCGGTTATCATATTTCGTGTTTTTTGTTGTATGTAAGCGTGCGGCATCACGTTGCACAGGTTTGCCGTGCACAATCACGCGACACCGCACGCGCCGTTTGTCAGTTGGCCGGGTTATTTGTAAATCGGGCCGTAGTTCTTGCAAGCGCGGAAATCAGCCCCTTCCTTGTCCATTCCGAAGGCATTCCATGCAGCAGGACGGAAAATCTTGTCCTCTTCCACATTGTGCATGCACACCGGAATGCGCAGTATAGAGCACAGTGTTATGAGGTCGGCGCCGATGTGTCCGTAGGTGATTGCGCCATGGTTTGCGCCCCAGTTGTTCATAACCGAATACACGTCCTTGAACGGAGCCTTGTCGCAGAGGCGCGGAACAAACCATGTCGTGGGCCATGTGGGGTCGGTGCGGCTATTGAGTTTTTCGTGTATTTCGGGGTCGATGTCAACCGTCCATCCCTCGGCGAGCTGCAGCACGGGGCCAAGTCCTTTCACAAGGTTCAGGCGCACCATGGTGACAGGCATGCCGCCCTTGGTGAGGAAATTGCTTGAGAAGCCGCCGCCACGGAAATAGTCGCGGTTGGCAGGATACCATGTCGTGGCTTTCAGGCACTTGTCGGCATCCTCCTCGGTCATTTCCCAGAAAGGCTTCATCACCGGATTTCCATCCTTATCGGTAGCCTGTCCGGTTCCGTCGAGCGTTGTTGCGCCCGAGTTTATAAGGTGGATGATTCCGCCCGAAGCACGCCCTGTGAGCTCTTTGCCCGTAACGCGCTTCACAGCCTCGGGACTCCAGTAGGTGCGCACGTCGCTGAATATCTGTGCGCGCCCGGTGAGAAGGTGGTTGAAGAGCATTGCCACGCCGTTGCCGGCATCGTTCTCGGTGGCGAGCACATAAGCCTCGCGCAGTCCGTTCCAGTCGAACGACGTGTTGAGCAGAGCCTCGGGATAGTCGCCGTTGGGATAGAAATCGGTCCATTGGCGTTGTCCCTGGAATCCGGCTGCAATGGCATTGTGGCCGAGAGCCTCTTCCTTGAAGCCGAGCTCACGCAACTTCGGGTTGCCCTGCATAAGGTCGCGCATGATGATCATCATCTTCACCACAAACTCCCAGTCGGCATCTTTCTGTTCGCGTGTCTTGGCTTTCTCGGGGCGGTTGCCTATGTCCTCGCCCTCATTGCAAGCGCAATGCTCACGGGTCCAGGCCATGGCTTTCTCAAATTCGTCCTTGTCATAAATGCCCTCGGTCATTCTGCGAATTATTTCGGTGAGGTCAACGCTTTCGTTGCGCATGCCCAAATATTCCTGGAAGAAATCGGGGTTGACTATCGAACCGGCTATACCCATGCAGGCACTGCCCATCGACAGGTAAGACTTGCCGCGCATTGTGGCCACAGCCTGAGCTGCACGGGCAAAGCGCAACAGCTTCTCGGCCACGTCGGCAGGTATGGTGTCGTCGTCAAGGTCTTGCACATCGTGTCCGTATATGCCGAAAGCCGGCAGACCCTTCTGTGCGTGTGCGGCGAGCACGGCAGCGAGATAGACTGCTCCCGGACGCTCTGTGCCGTTAAATCCCCACACGGCCTTGGGCCAATGCGGGTTCATGTCCATTGTTTCGGCACCGTAGCACCAGCACGAAGTAACGGTGATTGTCGAACCTACGCCTTCGCGCTCGAACTTCTCGGCACACGCGGCGCTCTCGGCCACACGGCCTATCGTGCCGTCGGCAATGACACATTCCACGGGACTGCCGTCGCCGTTGCGCAAGTTTTCAGATATGAGCTTGGCCACAGAGCGGGCCAGATTCATGGTTTTCTCTTCAAGACTTTCACGCACGCCACCTTGACGGCCGTCGATGGTGGGCCGAATACCGATTTTAGGATATTTCTTCATAAGATTTGATAGTTTTCCGATAAGAAGGTAATTGTTTTACATGATTTCAGATTCCACACTTTTCTGTGGACGTTGGGCATGGCCGCACGGCACATGCCGCAACATGATATTGGCAAAATTAGCTATAAAAAACGTAACTGTCGCTATTTTTCATGCATTTTTTGCTGCGGATGCTTTCTTTTTTGCATCCTTTTACACGGCGACTGCAAATGAAGCACATGCGTGGGGCGGCTGCAACAGGCGCATGCGGCGCCTGAAACATGTGCGTGCACCACATGCCGCACGCCCACGGGCAGCCTTCTTTTGCCGGGAGCTGCGGCCTGTCTGCCACGCCTCAAAGCCCGCATTTTATAGTTAATATTGGTTAAACACGCAACCAACACCAACTCACGGCTTGTCCACCCCGGTTTGTTTTAGTAATTTTGCAAGGTTTTAATGTATAAGAATAAAGTCGGTTATAGTTTCGTTAGAAATATAAGGTAAATAAGATGAGACAACTTAAGATTCAAAAGAGTATTACAAACCGTTCGAGTGAAGCCCTCGACAAATACCTTGTAGAGATTGGCCGCGCTCCGTTGATTTCCATTGACGAGGAAATCGAGCTGGCGCAGAAAATCAAGAAAGGCGGTCCAGAGGGCGAACGGGCCAAGAACAAGCTGGTGACAGCAAACCTGCGCTTTGTCGTATCGGTTGCCAAGCAATACCAGCACCAGGGTCTCACACTTACCGACCTTATCGACGAGGGCAACATAGGCCTTATCAAAGCCGCCCAGAAATTCGACGAGACACGCGGTTTCAAGTTCATCTCCTATGCTGTGTGGTGGATACGCCAGAGCATTCTCCAGGCCATTGCCGAGCAAAGCCGCATCGTGCGTCTGCCGCTCAACCAGGTTGGATCGCTCAACAAAATCAACCACGAGATAAACAAGTTTGAACAGGAAAACCAGCGGCACCCTTCTGTGGGCGAACTCTCTGAGGCCACAAACATCGACGAAGAGAAGATTGGGCAGAGCCTTATGGCCGACGGACACCATGTGAGCATCGACGCACCGTTCCAAGACGGCGAGGAAAACTGCATGCTCGACGTGATGCCAAGCGGCGAGGACAGCAGAACCGACCGCCATGTAGACCATGAGTCGATGGCTCTTGAGCTCAACTCCGTGCTTAACAAGGTGCTGAAAGACCGCGAGATAACCATCATACGAGAGTGTTTCGGCATTGGTTGCCACGAAAAGGGACTCGAGGAGATAGGCGACCAGCTCGGACTCACACGCGAGAGAGTGCGCCAAATACGCGAAAAGAGCATAGCAAAGCTCAGAGACAGCGGCAACGCCAAGATATTGATGAAGTATCTGGGGTGAGCGATTCACGCCACCACAGGCCGGATGAGGGTATGCACTCTTGCGCTGACAGCGCACGACGCATACCCTCATTGTCGTTTTCCACGCCACTGTCACATGCGCGGCATCGCCGCAACGGCACGTCAGGCCATACAACATGCGGCCACATGCAGCTTGCGGCACGGCTTTTGCAAATCAATACGGGCAGAAAACACATTCACCAAATAAAAGCAGTATCTTTGCTGCGACAAACGCCACGGGAGGCCACCGACGGCATTTCCCGGCAAAAAACCTAAAGCAAGACAATGAAAAACAAGTTTTACATTGCCGGTCTGGGACTGGCACTGCTCCCGACAATCGTGCAGGCAAAGAAAGCTGCGGCACGCCCCAACATCTTGTTCATACTGTGCGACGACATGGGCTACGGCGACCTCGCATGTTACGGACAACCCTACATAAGCACTCCCAACATCGACCGTATGGCGGCCGAAGGCATGCGCTTCACCCAAGCCTATGCCGGAGCGCCTGTGAGTGCACCGTCGCGCGCGACAATAATGACGGGCCAACACACGGGACACACGCATGTGCGCGGCAACAAGGAATACTGGAACAAGTCGGAGCCTGTGTATTATGGAGCCAACCGCGACTTTTCAATCGTGGGACAGGAGCCTTACGACCCCGACCATGTAATACTGCCCGAAATAATGAAAGCCAACGGCTACCGCACGGGGCTATTCGGAAAATGGGCCGGCGGCTATGAGGGTTCGGCATCGACACCCGACAAGCGCGGCATCGACGAGTTCTACGGCTACATCTGCCAGTTTCAGGCTCACCTGTATTTTCCCAATTTCCTCAACCGCTACAGCCGCAGCCGTGGCGACACGGCAGTGGTGCGCGAGGTGCTCAACGACAACATTCCCTACCCCATGTTCGGCAAAGACTACCACAAGCGCAGCCAGTATTCGGCAAAGATGATACACGACAAGGCACTGGAATGGCTCGACAGGCAAGACGGCAAGCAGCCCTTCGTGGGATTTTTCACCTACACCCTGCCCCATGCCGAACTGTCGCAGCCCGACGACTCGATACTGGCAGCCTACGAAAAAAAGTTCTTCACCGACAAGACGTGGGGCGGACAGGAAGACTCGCGCTACAATGCCGTGGAACACACGCACGCCCAGTTTGCTGCAATGATAACGCGCCTCGACGGCTATGTGGGCGAGATTTTCGCCAAACTGCGGCAAAAGGGACTTGACAAAAACACCATCGTGATATTCACAAGCGACAACGGCCCGCACGAGGAAGGCGGTGCCGACCCTGAATTCTTCGGTCGCGACGGGAAGCTGAAAGGACTGAAAAGGCAGTGCTATGAGGGTGGCATACGCATACCTTTCATTGCCTGGTGGCCCGGCCACATAAAGCAAGGAAGCACAAGCGACCTTCAGTTTGCTTTCTACGACCTCATGCCCACCTTCTGCGACCTTGCAGGCATAAGCAATTACGAGAAGAAATATGGCAACGGGAAGCCCGACGATCATTTCGACGGACTGTCGATAGCCCCGACACTGTTGGGCAACGACGCACGGCAGAAGCGCCATGAACACCTTTATTGGGAGTTTGCCGAAACCGACCAGATTGGAGTGCGCATGAACGACTGGAAACTTGTGGTGATAAAAGGCAAACCGCACCTGTATAATCTTGCCGACGACATACACGAAGACAACGACATAAGCGCAGAGCATCCCGACATAGTAAGGCAGCTCATAGAGGTAATAAACAAGGAGCACATCGACAATCCCGACTACAAAATCACGCTTCCGCAATAGCAGGCCTGTGCAGGTGCAAGCCACAGTGCGCCCGGCCTGCACCTGCAAGCCGTGGCAAGCCCACGGTTTTTGCAGTAAGATGCTTTCATTATTCGTTTTTTTTGTCTAAATTTGCATATTAAATGTGGCGGGTTCTGAAAATCACCCTTGATGGATTTTTGGATTTTAGCCGAGTGGTCTTTTCCTTTCTTCTTGAAGGAATATAGCGGGCTATACAACTGAAAGGAAAAGGGAAAGATGCCGGATAAAAACAAAAAGACGCAAAGAGCCGCCCACTTTGAATAAGAAACAAACGAGGCGTGGAATTTTCATAACACGCAATATGTGTATTAGGGCAACCGTGCACGCTGCGGCATTGCCGCCGCTCCAAATGCAGGAAGCTTGCCAAACAAACTGAATTTGCATGAAAGAGATAATTGTCAGAGACGAGGATTTGCGCAAGGCATCGGCACAAGACTTCGATGCCTTTCTGAAAGTGTTCTACGATGCCATAATGTCACACGTGGGCGGAAAGCTTACAGCCGAAGCAATGCAACAGCTCAACACCGCGCAAATAACGCTTGTGGCCTACATACAAATGCGCGACGAGGTTATGGACGGAGGCTTTGTGCAGCTCATCTACAACGGCCTTGGCGGCTTCATCTTCATGAATCCGTTTGCAAAGATGATGCGTGTATGGGGCATAGCCGACTTGGCCAAACTGCTCTTCGACGTGCGCAAGCTGTATCTGAAGCACCACGAGGCAATAGAACGCGATTGCGACGACGACGAATTCATGGCCATGTTTGAACAATATCCCGAATTTGACGATTTCGACGATGCGTTTGTGGAACACGAGGAAGAGTGGACCACGGCGGTAGCCATGTATGTGGACGATCACATCGACGAGTTTGCCAAAATAGTCAACTAACATTCTGACGATGAACAAGGAAGAAGAACTGATAAGGAAGAAAAGTCCTGTAAACATAAGAAACAAGAAAGCCTCGTTTGAGTATTTCTTCGTTGACACCTACACGGCCGGAATCGTACTCACCGGCACCGAGATAAAGTCGATAAGGCAAGGCAAAGCAAG
>CAVDJG010000106.1:0-6868 GCA_963609005.1 Acidaminococcaceae bacterium | reverse complement strand
GAGTGTCACCACGAGGTAGGCGTCGCGGCGCGAGAGCGTGTTGTCGCAGCCGCGCCCCATAAACCGCATGAAGAAACCGCACATTGCGGTGACGGCAACGGCGCATCCGAAGGCGAGAGTGTCGTCCTCGCGGTAGGCAATGGCCATTGCAAGGCACACAACCATGAGCGCAGCCTCTATGAAGAGCAGCGAACCTATGATTTTATATATGAGTTTCAGGTTTATCATAGAAACATCTTCTCAACCTTCTTCATGTTCAGTCCGTGACAGAACACCATGACCGAGTCGCCTGCCTTTATCTGCGTGTTGCCCGAAACGAGCATTCCCTTTCCGTCGCGCACAAGTCCGCCGATGGTCATTCCCTGCGGCAATCCGAGTTCCTTAACCTGCCGGCGCGTTATCTTCGAGCCTTCGGTGGGTATGAATTCGGCCACATCGGCGTTGGCAGTCATCAAGAAACGCACATTATGCACGTTTGCATCGAGCATCATCTGGTAGATATGGCTCGCGGCTATGGATTTCTTGTTGATTATTGTGCCTATGTCAAGACTTTCGGCCATGCTCACATAGTCGATGTTCTCAACCATTGCCACGGTTTTTCTCACCCCCATGCGTTTGGCGGTAAGGCATGCCAGGATGTTGGTTTCGGCGTTTCCGGTGAGCGCGACAAAGGCCTGTGTGTTCTTTATGCCCTCCTCCATGAGCAGAGCAGTGTCGCGTCCGTCGCCGTTTATGACGAGAGCGTCCTTGTCTTCGAGCAAAGCATTGAGCCGTTCGCAGCGTTGTTCGTCGCTTTCTATTATCTTCACGCCCATGTAGGCAGGCATGGTTTTCACGGTGCGCACGGCAGTAGCTCCGCCGCCCATAATCATAACGTTCTTCACATCGACGTAGTGTTCCTTGCCCACTATTTTCCTTACATAGGGAATAAACTGCCGTGTGGTCATGAAGTAGGCCATGTCGTAGAGCTTGAGTTGGTCGTTTCCGCCCGGTATTATGGTATCGCTGCCGCGTTTTATGGCCACGATGTGGTAGGGATCATCAGGTCCGCAGAGCTGGCGCAGCGGTTGGTTGAGTATCTCGCACGTCTCCCTCAGTTTTATGGCAAGCATCACGAGCGCGCCGTCGTGCACGTCCCATCGTTGCCTCACCCACGACATTTTCAATCCGTTGTTAATGTCTTTCGCCGCAAGCATCTCCGGATAGATTATCGAACTTATGCCGAGGTCGGCGAAGAAGTCGCGCAGTTCGGGTTCTATATATTCGGAATTGTCGATTTTCGCCACCGTTTTTTTTGCGCCGAGAGCCTTTGCCAGCACGCAGGCAGTCATGTTCTGGTTTTCGTCGGGAGTTACGGCAATGAAGAGGTCGGCATGTTCCACGCCTGCGTTTTTAAGGCATTTCACGCTTGTAGGCGATGCCTCCATGGTGAGAAGATCGAAATCTGTGCCTATGCCGGCAAGTCTTTCGTCGTCGGTATCGATTACGGTTATGTCCTCATGGTCGCGTGCAAGCAGCCTCGCGAGGTGTGTTCCAATGGCGTATGCGCCTGCTATGACTATCTTCATGGTTGTTTTTCTTGTCGGCTCCGTGCCACACATTCCTTTATAGTGCGCTTTATCGACTCGATGTCGATGCCTGCGATGCGGTGCAGTTCGTCAACGGTGCCGTGCTCTATAAAGCGGTCGGGCAGTCCCATCCTCACTATTTCGGTGGCGCAGCGGTTGTCGCTCATCCACTCGAGCACGGCAGTCCCCACTCCACCGGCACGCATTCCGTCCTCAATTGTTATGACGGTGCCGAACCTCGAAGCCACCTCTTTCAGCATTTCCGTGTCAAGCGGCTTTGCAAAGCGCAGGTCGTAGTGTGCCACGCTCACCTCGAAGCCTTCGTCGCCGAGTTCGGCAATGGCTTTCTGCACATCGTTTCCCACCGGTCCGTAGCTCAACACAGCGATGTCGTTGCCGCTGGAAATCATGCGTCCCTTGCCTATTTCCACCTCCTCGAAAGCGCAGTGCCAGTCGGTGCGCACGCCCCTTCCACGCGGATAGCGTATCACGAATGTGCCTTTTCCCGGCAGTTGTGCCGTGTACATAAGTCTGCGCAGTTCGCATTCGTCCATAGGCGAAGCGAGCGTGAGGTTGGGCACGGGGCGCAGCGAGGCTATGTCGAACACGCCATGGTGCGTAGGTCCGTCTTCGCCGACGATGCCGGCACGGTCGAAGCAGAACACCACCGGAAGGTTGAGAATGGCAGCATCGTGAATGATGTTGTCGTAGGCGCGCTGCGCAAAAGCACTGTATATGTTGCAGAACGGCATGAGTCCGTCTTTGGCCATGCCGCATGCGAAAGTGGCGGCATGCCCTTCGGCTATGCCGACATCAAACACCCGGTCGGGCATGGTCTTCATCATGATGTTCATCGAGCATCCTGTCGGCATGGCGGGAGTAACCCCCACGATGCGATCGTTGGCCTGTGCGAGCTCGAGCAGAGTGTTGCCGAATACGTCCTGATATTTCGGCGGCATTCCGGTGGTGTCGCATTTCACGCGCTCGCCGGTTTCCGGATCAAACTTTCCAGGGGCATGCCAAATGGTGGCCTCGTCTTCGGCGGGTTTGTAGCCCTTGCCCTTCACGGTGTGCAGATGCAGGAGTTTCGGGCCGCGCATGTCTTTGAGCTGGCGCAATATGCGCACCATTTCTTTCACGTCGTTGCCGTCGAACGGACCGAAGTAGCGTATGTTCATGCCCTCGAATATGTTCTGCTGATGGCTTATGACCGATTTGAGCGCATTGTTTAGGCGTATGATGCCCTTGCGCCTGTCCTCGTTGAGATAGCCTTTTGAGTGCAGCCACTGCGAAGCCTTGAAGCGCAGGCGGTTGTAGGTGGCGTTGGTGTCGAGGTTGAGCAGATATTTCTCCATGCCGCCCACGGCGCGGTCGATGCTCATGTCGTTGTCGTTGAGGATGATGAGCAGGTCGTTGGGCGACGACGACACATTGTTTATGCCCTCGAATGCAAGCCCTCCGCTCATTGCCCCGTCGCCTATCACGGCCACCACATGGCGGTCGTCGTGCCCCGTTTTGCGTGCTGCCACGGCCATTCCGAGTGCTGCAGAAATGGAGTTGGAGGCGTGTCCGCAGGTGAAGGTGTCATACTCGCTTTCCGCAGGACTTGGAAACGGACGCACGCCATGCAGCTTGCGGTTGGTGCAGAAGTTGTCGCCGCGCCCTGTGAGTATCTTGTGTCCGTAGGCCTGGTGCCCCACATCCCACACGATGCGGTCGTAGGGCGTATCGAATACGTAGTGCAGAGCCACCGTAAGCTCCACCACCCCGAGCGACGAGGCGAGGTGTCCGGGATTCACCGACAGTTCGTCCACGATGTCGCGACGCAGTTCGCTGCACACTTCGGGCAGTTGCTCCACGCCGAGCTTGCGCAAATCGTCGGGATATTTTATGGTTGACAGAAGTCCTAACTTATCTTTGTTCATAAGTGTATTGTTCGAATATCGAAAGTGGCCGGCATTTGCAGAGCTTGCTTTGGCAACACGGCCGCATACAATATTATGCAAAGATAGTGCAAACGAGGGCAATGAAAGCTGGCTTTCAAATTGCCGAGTGCCGCCTATCTTATGCAAAGATAGTGCAAAAGGGTGAATTTGCAAAACAAAATACTCCAATTTTGTCTTTCCATGGCGAGCCTGAGCCGCCATGCATGCACATGTTTCCCCGGCGTGCAATTGCGCGCTGCTCATTTGCGGGAAAACGCTGCCGGCAACGGCAGTGCGTGGGCACTGCCATGCCGTTATTTGTTGTCGCTGTAATATTTCAGTCCGCCTTGCATTGTCTTTATGAGGGCTTTCGACGAGAATGTGGCGCCGCTCACGGCATCAACCTGCATTTTCTGCGCCTCGTCTACGCTCTTGCCCACGAATTTCTGCAGCAGTTTCTCGGCACGGTCAAACACGCTCGGTGTCTCCTGGTTGGGCAGAGCCTCTACCTTTGTTATCTTGCCGTTGGTGACATATATCTTCAACGGGGTGGCACTGGCATACCCTCTCACGCCCTTCACCACACGGGTTGTGTTTATCACTACCGAGTTTCCCTTCTTGGTGATGGCCTTTTTGGCGGGCTTGCCGCTTGTCGTTACAACTGCGAGAAGCACAACGGCGGCCACTGCAAGTGCTTGAAAAATACGATTGTTCATTTTCCTGTCGTTTATAATTTCACGCCGGCAAAGTTACTAAAAAACGCGGTTGCCGGAAAACGCGGTTGCCTAAATAATGCAAAATCGCGTTTTCCGGCACTACGTAGCCCGACTGTGCGCAGCAGTCAGACCGTTATGCGGCAAAGAGGAATGTGCGCATGAGCCAATAGCACAGTATGCCTGCTATATAGCCCACGAATGCTATCCATGTGACGTGCTTCATATACCACCCGAAGGTGATTTTCTCCAGTCCCATTACCACCACGCCTGCCGCGCTGCCAATGATTAACATCGATCCGCCCACGCCTGCACAGTAGGCAAGGAGTTGCCAGAACACGCCATCGACAGCCAAATCGCCGACTGCCTCCACTTGATACATGCCCATGCATCCGGCCACAAGCGGAACGTTGTCTACTATGCTCGACAACACACCTATGATGCCTGTCACGATGTAGTGGTTGCCGCCGAAAGCCACATTGAGCCCTTTGCCCATTGCCGTGAGCACGCCCACCTCGGCCAGACACGACACGGCCATGAGTATGCCAAGGAAGAAAAGAATGGTGCTCATGTCCACTCGAGAGAGCAGTTTGGTAACGCGTTTCTGCGTGCCTTCACTGTCGTGCCCGCGATGCAAGTTGCGGTAGAACACCTCGGTTGCCGTCCACAGCACGCCGAGAACGAGCAGAATGCCTACAAACGGCGGCAGACCGGTGAGGCTCTTGAATATGGGCACGAACATCAGACCGCCCACGCCAAGCCAGAACACCGCCTTGCGCTGTCCCGAGGTGAAGTCGCCCACGCCGGCGTTCTGCTCCGACGGGCTTTCGGGATAGGCCAGATTGCCTTTGAGCGAATATTGCATGATGAAGGCCGGAATGACCATTGACACGATGGAGGGCACGAAAATCTCGGTTATCACGCCCAAAGCCGTAATCAATCCCTTGTTCCAAAGCATTATCGTGGTCACGTCGCCGATTGGCGAGAACGCCCCGCCGGAGTTGGCGGCAATGATTACGAGCGAGGCAAAGATGATGCGGTCGCGGCGTTCAGCCACCAGTTTGCGCAGAATCATCACCATTACAATGCTTGTCGTAAGGTTGTCGAGTATGGCCGAAAGAAAGAAAGTCATAAATGCTATGCGCCACAACAGGGCACGTTTCGACTTGGTTTTCATAACCTTGCGCACCCAGTTGAAACCGCCGTTCTGGTCAACTATCTCGACAATGGTCATGGCTCCCATAAGGAAGAAGAGCGTGGTTGAGGTCTCGCCAAGGTGTTCCTGTATTATAGCCGTGACTTTGTCGATCACCCCCAAGCCGTCGCCCACATTGAAGCCGGGGTGCATTAGAGCAAGAAACTGCGTGGGGTCAACCATGTAGAGTGTCCAGCAACCCACAAACATAAGAAGGGCGATAGCCGCTTTGTTCACTTTCGTCAGGCTTTCGGTGGCTATCAATGCATAGCCCAGCACGAAAACGGCGACGATTGAAATTGTCAATGTTGTCATTCCGGTTTTATGATTTAATTCGTTTCAAACAATGGTCATGCAGCATGCACCGCGCAGCCGGGTTATACAGCCGTTGTGCCGACAGTGGTATGCGGATGCAAAAATAGCGAAAAAAAACCTATAACCCCAATTTGCAACCAAAAAGTAACGACAAATTCATGCATTGGTCTCTACAAAGGTAAGCCCTGTGGCAGAATGACACACCGTGTCTTTGTCAAGGCATCAAGGCATAGCGGCGGCGTGCTGCATATGCAGCATGCATGTGCAGCGTCTGCGCTACGCGCGTGCGGCGCATGCCTTACGCCGCCAGGAAAGCCTGTTGCCAAGAAAACAAAAGCCCGCATCAGGCACAAAAACGATGTGCCTGATGCGGGTCTTGCGCTTGTTTGCTGCAATTCTTGCCCAAGACAGGTTTAAAGAAAACGGGCGTCTTGATTGCAAGGATGTTTTTATGCTCAGTCGATGAAGCGGCGCATGATGCCGTCGTAAGCCTCTATGCGCCGGTCGCGCAGGAACGGCCACCACCGCCGCACATCCTCACTGTGCGACAGGTCAACCTCAACCACAGTGCTTTCTTCGTCGCTTTCCGATGCGCGGTGAATCATCTCGCCCTGCGGCCCCACCACCATCGAACTGCCCCAGAACTGTATTCCGGGCGTGAGCTTGCTGGGGTCGGGCTCGAAGCCTGTGCGGTTGACCGTGACAACGGGCAGACCGTTGGCCACGGCGTGGCCGCGCTGCACGGTGGTCCAAGCCTCGCGCTGCCGTTGTTGCTCGTCGCGCGGGTCGCTTGCGGCATAGCCTATGGCCGTGGGATAGATTAGAATTTCGGCCCCTTGCAGTGCCATCAGCCTCGCTGCCTCGGGATACCACTGGTCCCAGCACACCATGACGCCGAGCCGTCCGAGGCTTGTGTCGATGGGATGGAAACCGAGGTCGCCGGGCGTGAAATAGAACTTTTCATAATAGGCAGGGTCGTCGGGAATGTGCATCTTGCGGTATTTGCCGGCTATCGTGCCATCTTTCTCCAGCACAACGGCTGTGTTGTGATAGAGTCCTGGGGCACGGCGCTCAAAGAGCGAAGTGATGATGACCACGCCTAGGTCTTTGGCCAACTTGCCGTAGAAATCGGTCGAAGGGCCTGGGATTGGT
>CAVDJG010000105.1:0-7018 GCA_963609005.1 Acidaminococcaceae bacterium | reverse complement strand
GTCTCAAGGCGTCTGACGGACGCGCCAATGCCTGGCAGATAGCCGTGGCTTATTATTTCTAAAACTTATTTGCCAAGGGCTTTCCCTTCGCTCTGCCACACACGGTTTCGGCGCAACCAACACTTTGCGGCGTGTGTGGCAGATGCCGGGAAAGCCCCTGTTTTTTTATACCTACTCTTAAAGCTGCATCATATTGAGTCATGCGCTATGTGGATGTAATATTGCCGCTCCCCCTTGAAGGACTGTTCACCTATGCCGTAGGCGACCCGCTCGTGCCTAAGGTGAGCCTTGGCGTGCGTGTGCTCGTGCCGCTTGGCAAGAGCAAAACCTACACGGCCATTGCCGTGCGCATGCACGACGACAAGCCCGATTTCGACGTAAAGGAAATAGTTTCGGTTATCGATGCCACGCCTGTGCTGCTCGAGCGGCAGTATCGTCTGTGGCAATGGATAGCCGACTACTACATGTCGGCTATCGGCGATGTCTACAAGGTGGCTCTCCCGGCCGGCTTGAAGGGCGAAGACGGATACCACCCTAAGACAGTGCGCTATGTGGCACTGCCCGAGAAACTGCGCGACGAGCACAACATTCAACTTGCGCTCAGCATTCTGCGCCGCGCGCGCATGCAGCACAAGGTGTTTTCCACCTATCTGTCGCTGTCGCATTGGGACACCATTGTCGGCGGCAGTCCATTGGTGCCGGTGGCCGAGGTGGCTTTCGACGAGTTGCATAACGCTGCCAATGCCAACATAACTGTGCTGCGCGAACTCGTGAAGCGCAATTTTCTCGAGACCTACGAGCGCGAGGTGGGGCGGCTCAACACCTTAGGCGAGGATCATCCCGAGCGCATGCAGCCGCTGAGCGAAGCCCAACAGAAGGCCTACGAAGGCATAGTTGAGAGCTTCGGCAGCAAGACGGTGACACTGTTGCACGGAGTCACGTCGAGCGGCAAAACCGAAATCTACATTCATCTCATAGCCAAGGCCCTGGCCGAAGGCAAGCAGGTGCTCTATCTGTTGCCCGAAATAGCCCTCACCGTGCAGATTACGAAGCGCTTGCAGCGCATCTTCGGCGACAGGCTCGGCGTGTACCACTCAAAATATAGCGATGCCGAGCGCGTGGAAATATGGAACAGGCAGCTCTCCGACAATCCCTACGGCGTGATACTCGGCGCACGTTCGGCGGTGTTTCTGCCGTTCAAGCGGCTCGGGCTTGTGATAGCCGATGAGGAGCACGAGACGTCTTTCAAGCAGCAAGACCCCGCACCGCGCTACCACGCACGTTCGGCGGCCATAATGCTTGCGCGGATGTATGACGGGGCACGCGTGCTTCTCGGCACGGCCACGCCTTCGATGGAGAGCTACTACAATGCCCTCACCGGCAAGTATGGGCTCGTGACGCTCGCCACACGCTTCAGTGGCGTGGCATTGCCCGAGATAAAGGTGGTTGACATAGCCGACTTGCAGCGGCGCAAAATGATGAACGGCCCCTTTTCGCCCGACCTTCTCGCGGCCATACGCACCGCCCTTGGCGCAGGCAAGCAGGTCATTCTGTTTCAAAACCGACGTGGCTTCGCGCCGATGATAGAGTGCAAGACGTGCGGATGGGTGCCGCGTTGCGAGAACTGCGACGTGAGCCTCACCTATCACCGCAGCATGAACATGCTCACCTGCCATTATTGCGGACATGCCTACAAGGTGCCCACGGCGTGCCCATGCTGCGAGGACACACATCTCATGGGGCGCGGCTATGGCACCGAGAAGATTGAAGACCGCATCGCGGCCGCGTTTCCCGAAGCCCGCGTGGCCCGCATGGACCTCGACACCACGCGATCGCGCAACGCCTACGACCGCATAATATCCGACTTTGCCATGGGACGCACCGACATTCTCATAGGCACACAGATGATAAGCAAGGGGCTTGATTTCGACAATGTGGGCGTGGTTGGCATCCTAAATGCCGACAGCATGTTGAATTATCCCGACTTCCGGGCCTACGAGCATGCCTTCATGATGATGGCACAGGTGAGCGGACGCGCCGGACGAAGGGGTGCCCGCGGCCTTGTGATGCTGCAAACCAAAAGTCCCGACCTGCCCGTTGTGCAGCAGGTGGTGGCCAACGATTTCGGGGCATTCAGCCGCGACCTGCTTGAGGAGCGCCGCACGTTTCACTATCCGCCGTTCTATCACCTGGTGTATGCCTATCTGAAGCACCGCGACGAGCGCGTTGCCGACACCGCCGCCATAGAGCTTGCAAGCCGTCTGCGCCAATATTTCGGCGAGCGCGTGCTCGGTCCCGACAAACCGGCGGTGGCGCGTGTGAGTGCGCAGAGCATACGCAAGATTGTGGTGAAGCTCGAAAACGGCATCAATCTGCCGCAGGTGCGTGCCTGCATGAGGCAGGCGCGTGCCGAAGTGATGAAGGGGCAGGGCCGCGGCGCGCTCACCGTGTATTTCGATGTTGACCCGGGTTGAGCGGCTTTTGTGCCGCCATCCTGACACGAAAAAGCCTTGGCTGCATGCGGCTACTGTTGTGCCGGTGCTGCCAAGGCTTTGTGTTTGCGGCGTGTTGCGGCCGGTGTGCGTGTGTTGCGCGAGCGCTGCACGGGCGTGCGGCAGACGCGCAACGGGCGTGCCGCATTAGTTGTGCACGAGCGTTCCTATCGGTTCGCCGTCCATAACACGCTTCAGATTGCCCACAATGTCCATGTTGAACACATATATGGGCAGGTTGTTTTCCTTGCACATTGTGGTTGCCGTGAGGTCCATCACCTTCAGTCCGCGTGTGTAAATCTCGTCGTAGGTTATGTCGCTGAACTTTGTAGCCGTCGGGTCTTTCTCAGGGTCGGCGGTGTATATGCCGTCAACGCGTGTGCCTTTGAGCATCACGTCGGCCTCAATTTCAATGCCGCGCAGCGACGAACCGGTGTCGGTGGTGAAGTAAGGCGAACCGGTGCCGGCCGAGAATATGCACACATAGCCCTCTTCCATGGCCTCAATGGCTTTCCATTTGCTGTAAAACTCGCCTATCGGCTCCATTCTTATGGCGGTGAGCACCTTTGTCTTGACGCCTATTGCGCCAAGAGCCGAACTGAGTGCGAGCGAGTTGATAACCGTGGCGCACATTCCCATCTGGTCGCCCTTCACGCGGTCGAAGCCCTTCGATGCTCCGCTGAGGCCGCGGAATATGTTGCCTCCGCCTATCACGATGCCTATCTGCACGCCCATTTCGTGCACTTGCTTTATCTGCTCGGCATATTCGCCGAGGCGTGTCGGGTCGATTCCGAAACTCTGTTTGCCCATGAGGCTTTCGCCGCTGAGCTTCAATAAAATTCGCTTGAACTTTGCCATGTCTGTATTTATATGATGAATTGTATTTCCTTGAAAGTGTAGCTGCGTTCGCGCCGGCAGTCGTCGGTGAGGTGAAGGCGGCCGTCCATGTCTACGCGCATTGTTTCGGCCATGAACACTCCGTCTTTGTCGCGGTAGGCGTGGAAGCCCGTGCGGCGGTAGAGCGCATCGTGGTAGAGACGCGATATGTCGTCGCCTCGGCCGTTGTTGGCCATTGCGTGCAGGCGGACGAAGGCTTCGAGAAAGTGGCCGAGAATTTCCTCTCTGTCGGTGTCGTGCCCGGTTATCTGCGCGAGCGACACGGGGTTGGGCGCGTCGCTTGTGAATGTGCGCTGGTTTATGTTTATGCCTGTGCCGAAAATGCAGCGGTTTATGGTGCGTCGGCTCACCGATATTTCAATGAGCGTGCCGCATATCTTGCGGTCGTTCCAGTAGATGTCGTTGGGCCATTTCAGTGTGATGCCGCCGGTGTAGCGGTCGAGGGCGGCCTTCACGGCAAGGGCTTCGGCCATCGACAGCACAAACTGCTGCGCCACGTCAACCCCTTGCGGGCGGGTGATCACCGAGAAAAGCAGGTTGCTTGCCGGTGCGCTCTCCCATGTGTTTGTGCCCTGTCCGCGTCCGGCGGTCTGGTGTTCGGCTGTCGCCACCACCATGTCGGCGTCGCATTCTGGGCTGTGGGCGCGCAGGAAATTGTTGGTTGAGTCGGTTTCGCCCAGCCTTATCAGCTTTATTCTCGTAGTGTGCCCGAAGCCGTCGGGCAGCGTTATTGTTTCGTTGCCGTGCATGTTTTGTAGTTGTTTTCCAAATAGCCGTTGTCAATGGTGGCACAGTAGAGGGTTGAAGGCATCCTCAATGTGTTTCACCTGGGCCACGTTTTCGTTTTCGCCCACTATGGTTATGAGGTCGAACCGCAGTTCGCCCATCACGTTGTGACGTTTCACATAGGCATCGGCGGCATAGCCTATGTTGCGTATTTTCCTTATGTCCACGGCATCCTCGGGGCTTGCCGTAAAGTCTGACGTGCGTGTCTTCACCTCCACGAATACCGTCGTGATGTTGTCGGGCGTGGTTGCTATGATGTCTATGTCGCGGTGGCCGTCGCGCCAGTCGCGCTCAAGTATGGTGTAGCCCTTGTCGCGCAGCATCTGGGCGGCTTTCTCTTCGCCCCATTTTCCGGTGTCGTTGTGTCGTGCCATGAGTGTTGTTTGGCTGTTGTTGTTTGTGTGCATGCAGTGCAGGTAGGGTGCGGATGGGCATGCACTGCTGTGCAAAGGTAGTGCATTTTTGCGGTTGCCGTGTTGCGAGTGTGGGTTATTTTCGCGATTGCCGGCTTATAGGTCTTTTATGAGCACGCCCCGCAGGTCTTTCAGGTAGTTGTTGCGCAGGTTGAGCACCTGTGCCCATTTCTCGCTGTAGTATTTTGAAACGGGAATGTCGAGTTTCCATTTGCCGCACGATTCGAGCCTGTCAACCATCATTCCGTAGCTCAGTTTCGCTGTGCTTTCGGCCGGCATGTAGCGTGTGGCGTCGCCTTTTTCGTCGCGGTTTATCTCTATTGTGAGGTGTGCGCAGGTCATGTCGAAGAGCAGTTCGTTGACAATCCTTATCGGCACGTCGGTTTCCTGACGCAGTTCGAGTGCCGTGTAGGGGCGTTTGCCCTCCTCAAACCTCCGGCAGATGCGGTTGAGCAGCAGTGCACAGAGCATAGTGCGGTAGCGCAGGCTCAGGTCGCCGGTTTGCATGTTGTAGTCGTAGTAGTCGAGATTTTGGTTGGTGTAGCACAGTTCGGCACCGAAAAGACATATCGTCCAGGAAATCTGCACCCACAGCATGAACAGTGGCAGAGCGGCGAACGAACCGTATATGGCGTTGTAGCTCGACACCCATATCTGCGAATGTATGTAGAAAAGCTGCAGCCACTGCATGGCCGTTCCGGCCAGGATGCCGGGTATTATTGCGCTGCGCGGCTTGACATGGGTGTTGGGCATGAATATGTAGAGCCCGGTGAAGAGTGCCGACATTATGACATAGGGCAGCAGGTCGATGGCCAGTCCGGCCACCGTGCCCACCACTATGAGGTCGGCCGTGCCGTCGGCGGCAGTGGCTGCCACGAGCGAAATGCCCGAGGTGAGCACGATGATAATGGGGCAGAGGAATATCATGGCGAGGTAGTCGGTGAAGGTGCGGAATATGCTCCGCGGCTTCTTTGCCTGCCAGATGCCGTTGAACACGGCTTCGACATTGCGCACGAGCATCAGTACGGTGTAGAGCATGAACGCCAGTCCGATGCCGAGAAAGATGCCGCTCTTCGTGTGCACAAGGTAGCTGTTTACGAAACCCACTATCACGTCGGCGGCCTGAGGCTGCGACTGCAGTGCAGAGCGAAACCACATCTCGATGTATTTGTTGTAGCCGAAGCCGCGTGCAATGGCAAACACTACGGCCATGATGGGCACTATGGCGAGCATTGTGGAATAGGTGAGTGCGGCGGCATCGCTCAGCACCCGCTTGGCGGTGAAGAACTTTATGGCTAAAATGAGCTTCTTTGCAATGCCGAGAAGCAGCAGGCGCAGCGCGCCCGTGTCGTTTGCCGGGGCTTTCCACATGCCCGTATTGTAGAAATAAACTGCTTTGTCAATCCAATTTTTCATGCCTTGAGCTTTTTTCTTGTGGCATTTGCCTTGATTCGCAGAGGCTTCTTTGTCGTGGCCGCCGCGGTGGGTGTCGTTATGCAAATATAGCGATTTATTTCCAAACAGCCACTTTTGGCCGCCAAAAGAACCGTGCTTCGTTGTTTTATTGCTATCTTTGCAAGAAGACAGGCTTCGCCTCAGCAATCGAAACGTGGTTTCATTGCCTTCGGTTTGCACTGTCTTTGCAAGAAGAAACATAATATATATTGTAATGGAAAAATGCAGTGGAAGGAGCCGCGGGTTGCGCTTCGTGTTCATGGCGGTGCTCTTTTTGTGGGCAGCTACATGCCGATCGCAGGAGGCGGATGCTGCCGCCGGGCGGTGCATCAACGAAGAACGGTGGTTTGAACTGCGCGACATCTATCGCGCAGACAGTAGTCTTATGTCGCCGTTCATGCGGGCTTTCTCCAAGACTATGCTCTGCCAGGTGTTCAACCGCACGGCTGAGGCCAATGCAAACATACTGCATCTTGTGCGCAACTATCAGGAAGAGATGGGCATGGGCAATGTGTGCTCGATGATAATGTTGTATGCCGACAACTGTTCACGGCTTGGCGACAATGCCGGGGCGGCTGCAACGCTCGGGAAGTTTGCTGCCCAGGTGGAACAGACTGCCGACAGCAGCTTCGTGGCTGAGTTGCACCGACGCGAAGAAATGTATGCCTCGCTGGCGCAATACCGCCTTTACGACATCGCTGGCGGCGACTGCACGGTGCCTTTCCATACGGCCCAAGTGGCCGATTCCACACAGGCCATGATGTTTGTCGAGGGCAAGATTAACGGCCGCGCCGCACGCATGGTGTTCGATACGGGTGCCGGCTACAACGTGGTGACGCCCGATGTGGCGCGCCGATACGGCATGCGCATCGTGGCAGGGCAGGTGCTTGCCGAAGGAATAAGGCGCAATGCCGGTCTTGTGGCCGTTGCCGACTCGCTCTGCATGGGCAAGCTTGTGGTGCGCAATGTTGTGTT
>CAVDJG010000104.1:0-7026 GCA_963609005.1 Acidaminococcaceae bacterium | reverse complement strand
GCTATGCACCTGAAAATGCCACTTTCAGCTTGCAAAGTTAATAATAAATATTAAAATGACACAATAATAATGTGACAGTTTTTCCCTTTTGTTTTTTCATCATGCACTACTTCTACCGCAGTGGCAAAATGCGCAATCCACCATGCAACGGTGTTTACTGGTCAGACCGCAAAAACACTGACATGTTTCATCGGTTCAATGTGCAGCCACAGAGGCATGATGTGCACAACCGTTTGCGGATTGAAACTGCCAAACGTGCCCTATAATCATAAAACTGCCAATCCTCCAAGAAGGCAAACACAAACGACTTTTCCATGTCTATTCATGTTTGTATTCTTGGAGGACTGACTGTTTTCAGGAAGTCTTGCCCCAACCGCGAATACAATCCGGTAGTCGGCGGTTATGTAGCATCAGTCACAAACTGACTTAAATTATTTAGTTGCAAGAACTTAAACCGAGAAAAGAATTTCTCTTCACGTTTTTCACAAAGCCTTTGCAGCTTCTGCCTTTGCTTTTGCAGTAGCCTTGTCGAGTGCGGCCTGTGCTTTTTTCTTTGCAGAGGCATTCTTGGCCTTGGCCACATTGTCATACAGAGTCCAAAGCTTATATTTCGCAGTTGCAGCTTTGTAAGCCTTGGTGAAGCTGTTGGCAACGGCTTCTGCCGAAGCCTCATCCTCTGCCGAAGCGTAGGCATGACGATAGCCTTTCTGCTTATCCCACAATCCACGTGTGAAATCGGGAATTGTCACGGGAGCGCACTCATTGTCCATAGACAACGCTCCAAGCTCGGCTATGGAGCACCATTCGGCAAGGTCATACACATCCATATCCAACGGCAGACCGTTTTGCAGGCAATACACCAGACGCGCAGTCATTATGAAATCCATTCCGCCATGGCCGCCCACTTCCTTGGCAAGCTTGCCAAACTTGCGGAGTATCGGACTTTCATATTTCTCCTCCAAAGCCTTACGCTGATCTTCGGGCATGAAATCATGCGACGAGAGGTCGTCCACCTTCGGAGCATTGCCGGTGTTTTTGAGCTGTGTGGCATCTACGGCATAGCCTTCTACTGGATATTTGTTGGCAAAGCCACGCGTACCGGTGAGCTGGTAGAGGCGGTTGTAGGGTTGCGGGTTCATCACGTCGTGCTGCAGTTCAATAACCTTGTGATGCGCCGTGCGTATGAGTGTCGTGGTGTGGTCGCCGTTGCGGAAATCGGTGCAGGGCTTGCCGGTCTTCTTCTCAACAAGTTCACGGCCATGCACACTCTTTGTGTCCATTGCCACGAGCAGTTCCATGCGGTCGCCGCGGTGAATGTCAAGAGCCTGTGCCACCGGACCGAGTCCGTGTGTCGGATATATGTCGCCACGGTTTTCGCGGTTGTATTTCAGGCGCCAGCCAAGTTGTTCTGGGTCAGACCCGTCGGGGTTTTTCCAGTAATAATCCCAGAAATCGTCGAGGTTGTGTATGTATGCACCTTGCGCACGCAGTATTTCGCCGAACACCCCGGCCTGTGCCATGTTCAGAGTGCGCATCTCAAACCAGTCATAGCAGCAGTTTTCAAGAATCATGCAGTTGAGCTGTTTCTGCTCGGCAAGGTTCACGAGTGCCCAGCACTCCTCCAAATTCATTGCCGACGGCACCTCATCGGCCACATTCTTTCCGTTTTCAAGAGCGCATTTTGCAACGGCGGCATGATGATCCCAGTCGGTAGCTATATACACGAGATCGATGTCTGAACGCTTGCACAGTTCCTTATAGCCATCGGCTCCATAATATACAGTGGCAGGAGCAAGTCCTTGTTTGCGCAAACGTTCGTTCTGTTTCTCGGCACGATCCTTTTCATAATCGCACAGAGCGACAATCTCTACACCAGGAATGAGGCTGAAATCGGCCACAGCACCCGGGCCGCGCATTCCAAGACCAACAAAGCCCACCCTTACAGTCTTCATTTTCGGAAGCCGAAGCCCCAGCACATCTTTCTGTCCTGCCAGGCGTTGTGGCGTTTCAATCACTATTTTTCCTTTTTCCCAATGCCATTTTGTCGATGGCGACAGCGACTGCGCGCTTGACGGGACTGCGCCGAAAAAGAGCGCTGCGGCAAAGGCGAAGCTTGCCAACTTGGTCATTTTCATAGTTTTAATTATTTTGTTTTTAGTAAAAATATTCTGTGTATTTTACATAAGCAACGAATACGGGCAACAAAATATTACCGGCATTCTGGCATGCAACATTTTATATATTGCATTCGCCCAAGGGCTTTCCGCAATCACGCGTTTCACTTTTTCAACAATGCAGCCACACTTTCCACGCTTAGTCCGGTGGCACTTGCGATAGTCTCCACCGACATTCCGTTTTCGTGCATAGCCTTTGCCATGTTTCCAAGCATCTGTTCCTGCTCTTCTATCCGGGAGTTTTTCTCCTCCAACTGAGAATTCTTCTCCTCCAACTGAGAATTCTTCTCCTCCAACTGAGAATTCTTCTCCTCCAACTGAGAATTCTTCTCCTCCAACTGAGAATTCTTCTCCTCCAACTGAGATGTCTTCTCCTCCAACTGAGAGTCTTTTTCTTTCAACTGCGATTCCTTTTCTTTCAGTTGCGTATCTTTTTCGCGCAACTGTTTTTCACGATTCAGCAGAGCCGTGTCGCGGTCTTCTATGGCCTGATAATATTCATCCTCCACGTTCATGTCCTGCCGCATTTCGGCATCAGCGGCCGCAGCGGTGAGTCGGTGCAGCACATACATCATTTCCGTATCGGTGCTATAATCGGTCTCGTCTATTTTCAGCACCTGCTTGTCCTGCTTGCTTGTGCGCGACTGGTCAAACACGCTCAGCACCTTTTCAAGCCGGTTGTTCACACGCCCGTGCAGCAGCGGTATCTGCACAATTATACTGTCGTGCGTCAAGCTCTCCACAAATTGGCTGTCAACTCCATCCACTTCGTGCCCGTCATAATCACGCACCTTGTGGCCTACATACACCACCGGCTCGCTTATGTTGCCCACACGGTGTCCCAACAGATAAACGGCCACCATAGGATAGGCATAGCCTTTTTTTGAATCTTCGCGTATGTTGGCCCGGCTGTTGTATTGCAAACCAAGATACTGGCGGAAACGCAGCGTCTCGGTGTCAAGCCATGTCTTCTGCAACTCTATCGTTATCACACGCTCGCTGCCGTCGGTTTCTACCACGTTAGCCGAGAAATCGATGCGGAACATCGATATGGCATCACGCGTGGTATTGCTATACTCGTGCGGACGCACTTTCACGCTCTTCACTTCTTTTTTGAGAAGAGCCGAAAGAATGGTCTTGGCCACGCGCTCGTCTTCCATCAGATATTTGAAAACGGAATCGTATATGGGATTGGCGATACTTATTGTCATAGTCGTTAAAGGGATGTTATTTTTTGCAAATATAGTGATTTTAAGCTTACATTGGGCATTCTGCTCCTTTAATTTTTACATTTCAGCAACATTTCCGACGCATTGAAAGGCCAAAATCTGTATTTCTGCAGAAAATATTCTTTGCTTCATAACACAGTGTTGCCAACGCGGCGCTGGCATGCGGCAAATGCAGCATGTGTGTACGGCATATGCCGCACGCGCGTGCAACGTATGCAGCAAGACGCAAACACGGCTTGCACGCCGCGCGCAGCACACCGAAAAGGCATGGAACAACATGCTAAAGACATCCTGAAAAAATTGCAGACGACACATGGCCATATCGGCTTTTATTCGTATTTTTGCGGAAATCGAAACAATGAAGACGACAACTGAATAACAATGGAAATAAAAGTTTGCGGAGCATGCAACGCCGCCGAGATGGCCGCATTGACTGAAGCCGGAGCCAGCCATGTGGGGATTATATTCATAGACGGAAGCCGACGCCAAGTAGGAATGTCGCCATCACTGTCGGGACTGTTGCCCGACACTGCGTGCGGAAATCTTGGCAACGATGCACCAAAAGGGCACCAGCCAGTGCGTGTAGGCGTTTTTGCCGACGAGATGGCACAGAACGTCATTGCGCGCATATATAATTACGACATCGGCATGGTGCAGTTCGACGGCGACGAACCGCCAGTCTACATCGAAAACCTGCGCCGCACCATCGTGCCCGACATACAGACACAACTGCTCGTATGCAAGACAATACGTGTAACCGACAGTTCCGACTTGGCAACTTGCACACATTATGCCGACTGTGTCGATTTTTTCCAGTTCAATTTCATGTCCCGGAATACAGGCGAAGCCGACATACAAAGTTTTCTTCACGCCATAGACTCGTATGCCGGGAACGTGCCCTACTGGGTGGGCGGAGAATTGTCGGCAGAAGCGGCAAAGGCCGTAATGTCAGCAAAAAAGGAATTGTGTCACGGCATTGACCTGAGCACACTTTGCATTTCCTACACGGACGGCTGCAAAGCCAACGCATTGCGCGAGTTCACGGGCAAATCATAGAAATGTCAGACAACAAGTGTCTTTTAGATACATAATGTTTGGCATTCTCGCCTTTTATTTTTAATTTTGTCAACCAGCTACCCGAAATCAATTATACAGAAGCCGAAAACAGGCAAGCTGGAAATCTCTGAATATCTGAAAACAAACAATATCGGTTTATGAACAAATTTTTAGTTACAATGGCCGTGTGCCTTGCATCGGTTGCAACAATGGCACAGGAAAGCAATGAAAATCGTATGGTGGTTCACCAAAAAGGCAATGTGACAAAAGTCTACGACATCACCGATGTCGACAGCATCACATTCGCAAGCGTGTCAAATACCGGCAAAGCCACTCTTGCCATAACGGCACAGGCTGGCACCAAGGCGCTGGTGTCGGTGACTCTGCCCGACGGCTGCAACAAATGCGACATAGCACTGGTGCCCGACGACGGTTCGGTTGCCGATTTGTCGGCATATATCAAGCGTGCGCGCCAGCACCGCATAACCTATTCAACATCGGTTACGCTGGGACAAATGGAAACGTCGGCAAAATATCTTGTGGCTGCACAGACTTACGACACATACGGCATTCCCACATCAATCACCACCCTGCCGCTCGTGCTTGGCAACGGCGATGTTACCGACTTGGGCGAAGGGGCAAACTGCTACATCGTGCCGCAGGAGGGAAAATACAGCTTCGTTCCACGGCATGTGCGCGGCGACATGATTGCCAACATAGCAAAGGTTGACTGGATATGGTGCACAAAATCGGGCTACAGCAGCGAGCAGAACATGCTCTCAAACATAACCTATGACGCCAACGGACGCGTGAGCTTCGAGGCAACCGGCAAAAAAGGCAATGTGGTGCTTGCCGCTTTCGACTCCAACGACCGTATCGTGTGGACTTGGCTGATATGGTGCACTGAACGTCCGAAGACTATGCAGTATGAAGGCGGTGCCGAATTCATGGACCGTTTCCTCGGTGCCACCAGTGCCGACCCGGCCGACGGAACCGCCACTTGGGGCCTGTTGTGGCAATGGGGCAGACCTACGCCTTTCTTTGCGGGATACGACGAGAACGAATGGGAAGTGGCCGACGCATTCAACGAGGCTAAGAAATGGACTATCGTAAATTCTTCCTACAACTTTGAATGGGGCTTCAAGGGCGAAGCCGTATCCATGAGCGATGCCATTGCCGCACCTCTCACCTTCTTCGACGACGACGAAACATGCGATTGGCACAACACCAGCGACCTCACACTTTGGAGCGAACAGAAAACCGATTACGACCCAAGCCCTGCGGGCTACCGCATGCCTGTCACATCTGAGTGGGCAGAACTCGCCAACGGAATGGTGTATTCAAGCCGCAACCTCGGTTTCGTCTACTCCTACAACGGCAACGAGGCATGGTGGCCGGCACTCGGTTCGGGACGCGAATTCAACTCCGGTTGCAACATCATAAGCAACGGAAAGGTTTACGTTTGGTCGGCCACTTCAAGATGGCTCAATGACATTATGTTCAATATGGACAATGCTCCTACGGCATATCGCCTCATCGGCGAGAGCTCAACAGTCTATTCCGAAGCAATGGGCAACCGCGCATTCGCACACGCCGTAAGGTGTGTCGTTGACAAATGACGGCATCCCACATAAACGGGAAAAGCCATAACCCCTACCCCACACTATGTGCCGGCAAAGAGGTTATGGCTTTTTTGCTTTTACAACCGTTTTTCTGCATCAGGGCGCAATCGCCTGACTGCGCTTCTCAAAATGCTGATAGTCTTTCTTGCTGCGCCAGTTTCCGCCCCACGTAAAGCCGTGCTTTATAAACTCACGGTAGCAAATGTCGGCCGTATCTATCTTGTAACTGAACTTCTTTGTGCGGTCGGCATATTTCTTTCCGGCAGACGGAGACACACTTGTTGTGCCGTTACGGCGCCGTGTCACACATGGATTGTACAACGGATTTATGTCGATGGCAGTTCCCCTGCTATGGTTTGACAGTGTCTTCGACCCTTCTACACGCCTGAAATTAAAGCAGCTCGTATTGTTTGCCTCCATCGACCTGATGTCGTCGGCACCAAACTCGTCAACGAGCATCATGCGTTCTATCGGGTATTTAGCCTTGAACAGTGCACGGAATATTTCCACAAGGTCGTTGCTTATGCTTTTGTGGCACACTATTTCGCCGGTCATTATCTTTCCTTCGGCCGTGTAGTGCAGCACCTTAACATACCGCAAGTCGATCCTCGGTATCGTGCAGCCACTCTTGTAAGATTTCCCGCGCATCCGGCTGAAGGTAAAATCGTCTATTTCCGATGCCACAAAGCAATTCTCCAACCCGAATTTCTCAACGGCGGCAAGGCTCACCTGCCGCCCAGCTGTCCATTGCCGCAAAACGTCTGCACCGTTGTCGGCTGACGATTCCATGTCGGCTTCAATACGATGAAGACCATTCTGCACGGCCAATAAATCACCGATTGCAGAAAACGGTGTGCCTGCCATAAACATGGCGGGCAGCATTATGCTTGCAAGAATTGTTGTTGTCAATGTCATACAGCTGCGCAATCAATCCGCATTACAAGC
>CAVDJG010000103.1:0-7051 GCA_963609005.1 Acidaminococcaceae bacterium | reverse complement strand
TGTCGAAGAGGTTGCCGTAGCGCTGGCGGATGACGTCGAGGCCGAGGCGGTTGATTGACTCTGAGAAGTCGAGGAACACTGCCAGGCCTGTGTTGTTAACTCCGTAGCCCTTGTCGCAGCGCTCCTTTGCGGCGCGCGAAGCCACGTCGCGGGGCACGAGGTTGCCGAATGCCGGGTAGCGGCGTTCCAGATAGTAGTCGCGGTCTTCCTCGGGAATGTCAGAACCCTTCTTGGTGCCGGCCTGCAGAGCCTTTGCATCCTCGATGTTCTTGGGCACCCAGATGCGGCCGTCGTTGCGCAGCGACTCCGACATAAGCGTGAGTTTCGACTGGTTGTCGCCGTGTACGGGGATACATGTGGGGTGAATCTGCACATAGCACGGGTTTGCGAAATATGCTCCCTTGCGGTAGCACTGCACGGCTGCGGTGCAGTTGCAGCCCATGGCGTTGGTGGAGAGGAAGTAGGTGTTGCCATATCCGCCGGTGGCTATAACCACGGCGTTGGCCGAGAAGCGCTCGAGCTTGCCGGTGATGAGGTTCTTGGCGATGATACCGCGTGCGCGGCCGTCAACGAGCACCACGTCTTCCATTTCATAGCGGGTGTAGAGCAGCACGCGGCCGTCGTGCACTTGCTTTGAGAGAGCAGAGTAGGCGCCGAGCAGGAGCTGCTGGCCGGTCTGTCCCTTGGCGTAGAATGTGCGCGAAACCTGCGCACCGCCGAACGAACGGTTGGCCAGAGTGCCGCCGTATTCGCGGGCGAAAGGCACGCCCTGGGCCACGCACTGGTCGATGATGTCGTTTGACACCTCGGCCAGACGGTACACGTTAGACTCGCGGGCACGGTAGTCGCCGCCCTTCACTGTGTCGTAGAAGAGGCGGTAAACGGAGTCGCCGTCGTTCTGGTAGTTCTTGGCGGCGTTGATACCGCCCTGTGCTGCGATTGAGTGGGCGCGGCGCGGAGAGTCCTGGATGCAGAAGTTAAGCACGCGGAAACCCATTTCGCCGAGGCTGGCGGCGGCGCTGGCTCCGGCCAGACCGGTGCCCACGACGATTACATCGAGCTTCAGTTTGTTCTTGGGGTTCACCAGACGCTGGTGAGCTTTATAGTTGGTCCACTTCTCGGCCACTGGGCCTTCGGGGATTCTTGAATTTATTTGTTTAGCCATAATCGGTATGAATTATGATTTTTTAGTTAGAGTTTTTAGTTAGCAGCAGCAGAGGCTCGGTGCGCATCCGAACGCAAAGGCGAGCACTACGACGAGGAATCCGAGGATGAGCAGCGTGCTGTAAACCACGCCGATCACCTTCCAACGGTTGAACCACACCTTGCCGCTCCATCCGAATGTCTGCATTGCGCTCCAGAAGCCGTGCGAGAGGTGGAACCACAGAGCCACGAGCCACACGATGTAGAGCACTACATAGACGGGATTGGCAAACGTGTCCTGGATGTACTGGAAGCCGTCGGCCGGGTCGTTGGGCACAGAGATGCCTGTGAGCTCGGCAAACATCATGTTATACCAGAAGTTCCAGAAATGCAGCAGAAGGCCCAGCAGCACGATGATGCCCAGCACGAGCATGTTCTGCGAAGCCCACTCCACCTTGGCGGGACGGTCTACCACGGCGTAGCGCTCGCTGCCGCGTGCGGCGCGGTTCTGCATCGTCAGCCAGAAAGCATAAACGATGTGTATCACGGCCAAAGCCGCAAGACCCATTGTTGCTACTACGGCGTACCAGTTGGCACCCAGAAACTCGCAAATCATGTTGTAGGCTTCTCCCGAGAAGAGGGCCGCAACGTTCATTGACATGTGGAATGTCAGGAATAGAATAAGCGCAACGCCAGTAACCGACATCACTACCTTTCTACCGATAGAAGAGTTGATTAACCACATAAATGATTGAAATTAAATTTATTAACTGTTAAGATTATAATTTGTCGCTATAATGGCCGCAGTTAAGCCTTTCATGGTGTGGGCTCGCGGCATACTTTATAATAGGTATGCCCTGCCCTATAACCGCGTGCAAAAATACTGATTTTTGGTGATAAATCAAATTATTTTAAGTATAAAATCATTTTTTCTTTTTAATTTTGCGACAAAAATTTTTCGGTAAAATGAAATTCTCTTACGACGTCATTGTCATAGGCGGCGGACACGCCGGATGCGAGGCCGCCGCAGCGGCGGCGCGTGCCGGCGCACGCGTGTGCCTCATAACGATGGACATGAACAAGATAGCGCAGATGAGCTGCAACCCTGCCGTGGGCGGAATAGCCAAAGGACAGATAGTGCGCGAGGTTGACGCTCTGGGCGGACAAATGGGTCTTGTGACCGACGCCACGTCCATACAGTTCCGCATGCTCAACATGGGCAAGGGCCCGGCAGTGTGGAGCCCGCGCGCACAGTGCGACCGCGGCAAGTTCATCTGGGAGTGGAGACGCGCCCTCGACAGCACTCCCGGGCTCGACATCTGGCAGGACGAAGCCTGCCGGCTGCTAGTGGAGGACGGCAAGGCAGTGGGCGTTGAAACCGTGTGGGGAGCCGAGTTCAGGGCCGGCAGCGTAGTGGTTACGGCCGGCACATTCCTCAACGGACTCATGCACATAGGACGCCGCAAAGTGCCGGGAGGCCGCTGCGCCGAACCGGCAGTGCTGCATTTTGCCGAGAGCATAACGTGCCACGGCATAACGGCGGCACGCATGAAGACGGGCACACCGGTGCGCATCGACCGCCGCAGCGTGCACTTCGAGGACATGGAGGAGCAGCCCGGCGACGAGGGCACCCACTCGTTCAGCTACATGACCACCGGGCGCAAGCTGCGCCAGTTGCCCTGCTGGACCACCTACACCAACGCCGAGGTGCACGAAACGCTGCGCCGCAGCATAGCCGACTCCCCACTCTACAACGGACAGATAAAGTCTACCGGACCGCGCTACTGCCCTTCCATCGAAACCAAGCTCGTGACATTCCCCGACAAGCAGCAGCACCCGCTCTTTCTCGAGCCCGAAGGCGAGGACACCAACGAGATGTATCTCAACGGATTCTCGTCGTCGATGCCCATGGACGTGCAGATCGACGCGCTGCGCCACATCCCCGCATTCCGCGACATACGCGTCTACCGCCCCGGATATGCCATAGAATACGATTATTTCGACCCCACCCAACTGCTGCCCACGCTCGAATCGAAGGTGATAGGCGGACTGTTCTTCGCCGGGCAGGTGAACGGCACCACCGGATATGAGGAGGCCGCCGGACAGGGACTGGTGGCCGGGGCCAACGCAGCAATGCACTGCTCGGGCGGCGAACCGCTCGTGATGAAGCGCGACGAGAGCTATATCGGCGTGCTCATCGACGATCTCACCACAAAGGGAGTTGACGAACCCTACCGCATGTTCACCTCGCGCGCCGAATACCGCATACTGCTGCGGCAGGACAATGCCGACGACCGGCTCACCGAACGGGCCTACCGCATGGGACTGGCATCGCGCCAACGCTACGACTGGTGGCTTGAAAAGCGGCAGTGGCGCGACCGCATCGTGCAGTTCTGCAACCAGACGCACGTGAAACCGCGCGACATCAACGCCGCACTCGAATCGCTCGGCACCACCCCGCTGCGCTTCGGATGCACCGTTGCCGACCTCATAGCGCGCCCGCAACTGTCGATAGAGAAACTCGCCGAGGTGCTGCCCGCACTGCACGAAGCCGTGGCCGCACCGCAAAACCGCCAAGAGGAAATTGCCGAGTCGGCCGAAATCGAGATAAAGTATAAGGGATATGTGGAGCGCGAGAAAATAGCTGCCGACAAGATGCACCGTCTTGAAGACATCAAGATAAAGGGACATTTCAAATATTCCGAACTGCACGAGATTTCAACCGAAGGCCGGCAGAAGCTCGAGCGCATCAATCCCGAGACGCTCGGGCAGGCAAGCCGCATCCCCGGAGTGTCGCCGAGCGACATCAACGTGTTGCTCGTGCTTATGAAGCGATAGGCACGCCGCACACCGGTCTGCGCCGGAAAGCGCGCCGCTTAACGCCCCTGCCAAGTGCACACCGCGCCTACCGCAGGCACGGCAAAGGCAGGACAAGAGAAAGAAAAAAGTTTCACGTGAAACAAAAGAAATAATATACAAACATTAAATAACTGACAATGAACAACAAATTATTACTTGACAACCTGCGTTGCATACCCGACTGGCCCAAGAAGGGAGTCAACTTCCGCGACGTAACTACCCTATTCAAGAGTCCCGAATGCCTTCGCGAAATCACCGACGAAATGTACGAGCTCTACAAAGACAAGGGCATTACCAAAATCGTGGGCATCGAGTCGCGCGGCTTCGTAATGTCGTCGGCACTCGCACTGCGCCTCAATGCAGGCGTAATTCTCTGCCGCAAGCCCGGCAAACTGCCCTGCGACACAATCCAGGAAAGCTATGCCAAGGAGTATGGCAAAGACACAATCGAAATTCACAAGGATGCCATCAACAGCGACGACGTGGTGCTTCTGCACGACGACCTGCTCGCCACTGGCGGCACAATGCGTGCTGCATGCAACCTCGTGAAGAAGTTCAACCCCAAGAAGGTTTACTGCAATTTCATCATCGAACTTGTGAACGAGAACCTCAACGGGCGCGAACATTTCGACGATGACATCGAGATTACATCTCTACTCAAAATCTAAACCGCACACACAACGGCCGCGCCACACAGCGCGGCCGTTTTTGTTTCGCCGCAACTCATATTGCCACCCACCCCATCCTTGCCATTCTGCCGCGCAAGCACCGCCGGAATTTTATTTAAGGCAGCATCGGTAAGTTTTCAGCAAGAAGAAGTCGCGCACCAAAAACCGGCTAAAATCGCGTTAAAGCATTACTGTAACGGCGGCACACTGCGCAGCGTGGAACAAGAACTAGGTATTCTTATGTTTCACATGAAACATTGAACGGCCAACACACGCCGCACCAACGAGTTACAAGCAACACTTAAAGCAAAATAAACGATGAACAGAGAGGAAAACGAGAAACGCCTGACACGCCTCAAAAGCATAGTGCTGAGCATGCCCGACAAGCCCGGCAGCTATCAGTTCTACGACGCCGATCACACCATTATATATGTGGGCAAGGCCAAACGACTGAAACAACGCGTGTCGAGCTATTTCCACAAGGAGGTTGACCGCTACAAGACTAAGGTGCTTGTATCGAAAATCGAGGACATAAGCTACACCGTGGTCAACTCCGAAGAAGACGCGCTCCTGCTCGAAAACAGTCTTATAAAGAAATACAACCCGCGCTACAACGTGCTGCTGAAAGACGGAAAGACCTACCCCAGCATCTGCATCACCAACGAGTTTCTGCCGCGCATATTCAAGACAAGGCAGATCGACCGGCGCGGAGGCACCTATTTCGGTCCGTTCTCTCACGCGGCAAGCATGCAGGCCGTGCTCGACCTCATAAGAAAAGTCTACCGACCGCGATCGTGCCGCATGGTTATAACGCCCGAAGGCATTGCCGAACACCGCTACAAACCGTGCCTCGAATATCACATGCACCGGTGCGGCGCTCCGTGCACGGGGGCGCAAAGCATCGAGAGCTACCGCGAGTGCATAGCCCAGGCACGCGAAATTCTCAAGGGCAACACGCGCGAAATATGCCGCGAAATCTACGCCGAAATGCAGCAGAAAGCATCGCAACTGCTCTTCGAGGAGGCCGAGGAACTCAAGCAGAAATACCTGCTCATCGACGGATATTGCGCCAAAAGCGAGGTGGTGAGCCACACCGTGGCCGACGTTGACGTGTTCTCCATTCTCGACGACGAGGCAAGCAGCACGGCCTACATCAACTACATGCATGTGCGCAACGGCGCGGTGAACCAGAGTTTCACGTTTGAATACCGACGAAAGCTCGATGAAACCGACGCCGACCTGCTCATAACGGCCATTCCCGAAATACGCGCACGCTTCGGCAGCAAGGCGCGCGAGATAATAGTGCCACGCGAAATGGAGTGGAAACTCAACGACGCGGTGTTTTTCGTGCCGCAGCGCGGCGACAAGAAAAGGCTCATTGAACTCTCTGAAATGAACTGCCGCCAATACCGGTTCGACCGCATGAAACAGGCCGAAAAGCTCAACCCCGAGCAGAAAAACACGCGCCTCATGCGCGAGCTGCAGCAGAAACTGCACCTCGACAAACTGCCCTACACCATTGAGTGTTTCGACAACTCCAACATCTCGGGCTCCGATGCGGTGGCGGCATGCGTGGTGTTCAAGGGCATGAAACCGTCGAAAAAAGACTACCGCCACTACATCATACGCACGGTGAGCGGTCCCGACGACTACGCATCGATGCAGGAGGTGGTGCGCCGACGCTACCAGCGCATGATTGACGAGCAGACTCCACTGCCCGACCTCATCGTTACCGACGGCGGAAAAGGGCAAATGGCGGTGGTGCGCGAGGTGGTTGAGGGCGAGCTGCACCTCGACATCGCCATTGCCGGACTGGCCAAGGACGACCGCCACCGCACCAACGAACTGCTCTTCGGCTTTCCGCCGCAGGTGGTGGGAATGAAGCCCGACAGCGAACTGTTTCGCGTGCTCACGCACCTACAAGACGAGGTGCACCGCTTTGCCATAACATTCCACCGCGACAAGCGATCGCGCCACGCCCTGCACAGCGAGCTCGACGACATCAAGGGCATTGGTAAGGCCTCGCGCGAGGCTCTTTTCAAGCGTTTCAAGAGCGTGAAACGCATGGGCGAGGCCACCGAGCAGGAACTGGCCGAGGTGGTGGGCAAGGCAAAGGCAAAGCTCCTTGCCGTGCATTTCAAGGCTCAGAACGGGGCCGACACGGCCGCAGAAAGCAACCCGTGAGGCGGCGGCGCGGGGCAAATGCCATGCCTCATGCCTCGCCGACAAGCCTTTTTTTCTCGTCCCGTGCAACGGTATTGAAGAGTGGGAAGCACACTGTTTCAGTAATTTTTTTATTGGTGTCCGGTAAAAAAACTCCTGACACTGTAAGACATTGAAAGGCAGTTTTTACATGCTTTTAGGGAGACAACGGGCTTGTC
>CAVDJG010000102.1:0-7072 GCA_963609005.1 Acidaminococcaceae bacterium | reverse complement strand
GCTCTGGCCAACTGAGCTAAAGAGGCAAATCCTTGCAGTCGTAAAGACTTCGTTTAGGACTTGTTCTAAAACGGCTGCAAAGATACGACTTATTTTTTATTCTCCAAAACTTTTGCCGTTTTTTTTTAAATATTTCTCGATTTTTCTTTGAATTTGGTGAGTTGAACCTTCATCGCATCCACGCAAAGGTCGATTCCCTCCTCAAACGTGTCGCATGTCTTTTCCACGAAAAGTGTTGTCCCAGGCACATTTACCGTGAGGCTGGTTTCCTTATTTTGGGCTGTGGCTGGCTTCACAACTTTAAGTTGCACCTCCACGTTTTGCACTTCCTCGAATGTTTTCTCTATCTTGGCGACTTTCTTTTCGATGAACGCCTGCAGTTTCTCAGTAGCGTCGAAATGTATCGACTGAATCTTAATCTCCATAGTTACCTCCTGTATTTAAAGGGTTAAGCCCTTGGATGGGCATTGCTATATACTTGCTTCAACTGCTCGAATGTCGTATGGGTATATATTTCCGTTGTAGACAGTTTCTTGTGTCCGAGCAGTTTCTGCACACTTTCAAGATCGGCTCCGTTGTTCAACATCGTCGTGGCGAAGGTATGCCGGAGCACATGCGGGGTGCGTTTCTTAAGGTTGCACACCTGCGTCAGCTTCTCCTTTACGTCGCGCCTCACCCGGTCGTTCGACATCCGCGAGCCGTTTTCCGAGAGGAAAAAGGCATCCGACGCCACGCTTTTCACGCTTGCATCACGCACTGCTGCATACTGGCGCAGCGTGTCGGCAAGTTCTTTGCCGAACGGTATGATGCGTTGTTTGTTGCGTTTTCCAGTCACTTTTATTTCCCGGTTCACGAAATCCACCGAAGCATCATCCAACCCGGTGAGTTCGGAGAGGCGCATCCCCGTTTCATAGAATGTCATTAATATAGTACGCGTGCGTACATCTATATAACTGTCATTCCACTGCACGTCGTCCAACAAGCGGTTCATCTCGCCTTCTGTCAGAAACTGTGGCAACGGGCGGTGCGTTTTCGGTCCTCGCACGGAGTGCGCGGGGTCGTGTTCCACAAGTCCGCGCGACAGTGCAAACCTGAACATCGATCGCACGGCACTGAGCCGTCGGCATATCGATGTGGCCGTGTTTCCGCGGTCCATCATATATTCCATCCAGTCGCGTATGACATCCGCATCGACATTCTGCAGCGTGAGGCCTTCGTCCAGACTGTTGAAATAAGCCTCGAAATCCCCCAAGTCTGCCCTGTAGGCTGCTACGGTCAACTCCGACCGTCCACGCTCGCAGCGCATATACTCCAAGAATTTTTCAGCTATGTTCTCCACTTTGTCCTTCACTTTATCTGCCTCCGAAAATACGAAGAATTATCTGTACTGCAAAATTTTTGCACGTTTTTTTTGAAAAAATCAAGAAAAGCAAGTCTTCTTGTCAACATTCACGGATTGTCTAATGTCGTTTTTTCCACGCCTCAATAACCGAGCCGCTGCAATGTTTCGCTGGCATCGGGCACTACCGACGGAGCTTCCGAGTTGTCATATACGCGGTTTTCATAGAACGGGTTCGGAAGATTGGAATTGCAGCGATAGCCGTTTTCTATGAGATAGCATAGTGACATGCCGGAACGATTGGTGAACACGCCGTCGAGAAGAACTTGCGACGACACCGCCGTGCCAGAAACCGAATAGGCCGTAGGCGGCACTGTCACATTGAGTATCTCGCCATACTCGCCCGTGGAGCCCGACGTGCTGCGGCCGGTATATCTTTTCATTTGATCCTCCGAGTCAAACGTATATGGATGGTTGAGCATACCCGAGCGCCTTATAAGGCATGCCTGCCATGTGGAATCAAGTTCATTGTAGTTGTTCGGTTCGCCCGATATTGAAGGTCCGATGATGTGCGCCCCGTTGTCCAATCCTTCCCGGATGAGCGATGCATAGCCGGCAACTGTTTCATACCTTACGGCAGTCGAGTCGTTTTTCTTCCATAGCAGGTAGCACATCGGCACCTTCCCTCCAAACACATCATGCACCTTGGCCAAAGCATCTTTTGAGAATGTCTGCATGACAACCTTTCCGTTTGTGTTGCCCACATTCACTTTCCCGGCCGAATAGAAAGCCTTTCCGTTCTCGGGCTTCGTGATAATGTTCCACCCGTTTTCGTCGAGGAGGTTATACACCCTCACTTCTATATCCTGCGGATTTACTGCCGGCTTTTTAAATTCTATGTATATACCAGGCCGGTTTCCTGTGTCCTGCGGATCGTCCACATAAGCGTTGGCGAAATCATATTCCACGAAATCCATATATTCAGATGCATAAGCGTATGCCGTGCCTGAATTGTCGCACTGCACAGTCTTTTTCTCCGCATTGTATATTTGAGCCAAGGTCATGTCCTTGTATTTGTCTTTTATCCGATAGCTCAGGATTCTTTCTCCGTTGTCATCGCGCTTCAGCATTTTTCCCCTTGCATAGGCCATCTGGTCTTGCAGAGCCGAAACATACTGATGTGTGCCTCCTGCTGCGGCAAACGACGGCCGGGCTTGCTCCGGACATGCTGCATTAAACCAACTTCCAGCATCAAGGGCGAGCAATTCGTGGTAATAATACGACTTGGTGCGGTAGGGCACAAAATCGGCCTCATCGCGTCGGCACTGCGCCTCGATGTCGGCCTCAGAGAAATGCTGCGAACCGTCGGCATTGCGGAAACTGCGGTAGAAGTCGCTGCGCGTTGCCGGAATGTGGTCGGCATACACGTCGCCGATATTGGTAGTGCGTTCCAAACTCTCGTCGTGGTTTGCCAAGATGACGCCGTCTTTCGACGACTGCAGGTCCGACTCCAGATAGTCGGCCCCCATTTCACGCGCCCATCGCCATGCGGCCTCGGTTTCTTCAGGAGCCCAGTAGGTGGTGCCGCGGTGGGCTATGACAGCATAGAGAGGCACATAGTCGCGCACTTTGGCCATGTCGGCGCTTATATGTCCAACCTCTATGTGCATGGCATCATTACCTCCAAAATTTTGTTCTTCCGAACACGACACAAGCATTGTAGCCGCTGCCGCAGCGGTCATCAAACAGCAAATTACATTTTTTCTCATATTATGCTTCTATTTTCCACCCATCAACCCAATGTCACTTTCTCCACGCGCAAGCGCAGCAATCCTGCCGGCACACGCGCCTCAACGGTGTCACCTGCCTTTTTGGCAAGCAGAGCCTTGGCTATGGGCGACTTTATAGAAATCTTGCCCTCGGCCAGATTGGCTTCGTGCGGACTTACTATGGTGTAGGCCATGCGGCGGTTGTTGGCAAGATTGGTTATTTCCACACGGCTCAACAGTCCTATGTTGTCGTCTTTGAGCCGCGCCTTGTCTATCACGCGTGCGTTTTCGAGCACTCTCTGCTTGAAGCGAATCCTGCTCAAGAGCCGCCCTTGCTCACGCTTTGCGGCATGATACTCGAAATTCTCGCTGAGGTCGCCCTTGTCGCGTGCCTCGGCAATTGCCTCGCGCACCCGAGGCAGTTCAACGCTTTCCAATTCATGCAGTTCGGCCACGAGTTTGTCATAGCCTTCTTGCGACATATATTCCATGTTTCAGCAATAATCAGTTACACATTTTCTTTTACAGATGCAGTCTCGTTCACGGCCATGCAAAAGGCGACGTTTCTCTTTCTGCATTCAGAAAGCCGCACCAAGACACTGCCCGTGTCTTGATACGGCTTCCATATTGCCGTTTCTGCAAAAACGGTTATTCGTGCTTGTCGGCTATGGCCTGCTTTATCTGCGCTTCGAGTTCCTCGCAAAGCTCGGGATTGTCCTTGAGCAATGCCTTTGTAGCATCGCGTCCCTGCGCCAGTTTCGAACCGTTGTAGCTATACCACGAACCGCTTTTCTGTATTATTCCATACTCCACTCCGAGGTCAACAATCTCGCCCACCTTCGATATTCCTTCACCGAATGTTATTTCAAACTCGGTTTTGCGGAACGGCGGAGCCACCTTGTTTTTCACCACCTTCACACGCACCTGGTTACCTATGATCTGGTCGCCGTCCTTTATACTCGTCACGCGGCGTATGTCAAGACGCACGCTCGCATAGAATTTCAGGGCGTTGCCGCCAGTCGTCGTTTCGGGATTGCCAAACATCACGCCTATCTTCTCGCGCAACTGGTTGATGAAAATGCAAGTAGTATTGGTTTTCGATATTGTAGAAGTGAGCTTGCGCAGTGCCTGCGACATGAGGCGTGCCTGCAATCCCACCTTATTGTCGCCCATGTCGCCTTCAATTTCTGCCTTGGGAGTGAGTGCGGCCACCGAGTCGATCACGATGATGTCGATTGCCGACGAGCGTATGAGCTGGTCGGCTATTTCGAGGGCCTGCTCACCGTTGTCGGGCTGCGAAATCCACAGATTGTCCACGTCAACGCCCAGTTTGGCTGCATAGAAGCGGTCGAACGCGTGTTCTGCATCGATGAAAGCCGCTATACCGCCGTTCTTCTGAGCCTCGGCAATGGCATGTATTGCAAGTGTAGTCTTTCCCGAACTCTCCGGACCGTATATTTCTATAATGCGTCCCTTCGGGTAGCCCCCTACCCCGAGAGCGGCGTCAAGCCCTATGCTCCCGGTTGGTATCACCTCGACATTTTCTATATGTTCGTCGCCGAGTTTCATTATCGAGCCTTTGCCGAAGTCCTTTTCTATCTTCGACATTGCCGCCTGCAAGGCTTTCAGTTTGCCTTCCTGCATGAGCGACAGTTCTTCTTCTTTCTTTGCCATGATTATGTCAATTCATTATATTATGTCTATCGCGCTACGCTCAGAGTTCGATGTCGGTATCAAACAGTTCGTGCCACGGCAGTCCCTGCTTGTTGAGCTGCTCCATGAACGGGTCCGGATCGAAATCCTCAACGTTCCACACTCCGGGCTTGCGCCACAGTCCCTTGAAGAACATCATAGCCCCTATCATTGCCGGAACGCCCGTGGTGTAGCTCACGCCCTGCATGCCAGTTTCCTCGTAGGCTGCCTGGTGCGAACAGTTGTTGTAGACATAGTAGGTGTGTTCTTTTCCGTCCTTCAGTCCGCGTATGCGGCATCCTATCGATGTCTGTCCGTCGTAGTTCTCGCCGAGATCCTGCGGATTGGGCAGCACTGCCTTCAAGAACTGCAACGGCACTATTTTCACCTTCACTTTCTTTTCCGGTTCGTCGGCAAGCGGTGCTTCATATTCTATCTCGTCGATGCGCGACATTCCGAGGTTCTGTATGCAGTCGAGATAGGTGAGGTATTGCTGACCGAAAGTCATCCAGAAACGTGCACGCTTTATTGTAGGATAGTTCTTCACGAGGCTTTCTATTTCCTCGTGGTGCAGCAGATAGCTTTCCTTCGGACCAATCTCAGGATAGTTGAGCGGGCGGTGTATCTCAAGCGGAGCAGTCTCCACCCACTTGCCGTTTTCCCAATAGAGTCCCTTCTGTGTGATTTCGCGTATGTTGATTTCGGGGTTGAAGTTGGTGGCGAAAGCCTTGTGGTGGTTGCCGGCATTGCAGTCTACGATGTCGAGATACTGTATCTCGTCGAAATGGTGCTTTGCCGCATAGGCTGTGAACACGCTCGTCACGCCCGGGTCGAAACCGCATCCGAGTATGGCACACAGTCCGGCCTGCTCGAAACGTTCCTTGTAGGCCCACTGCCATGAATATTCGAAATGAGCCTCATCCTTGGGCTCATAGTTGGCCGTGTCGAGATAGTTACATCCGCAGGCGAGGCACGCCTCCATAATGGTAAGGTCCTGATAGGGCAACGCGAGGTTTATCACAAGTTCGGGCTTGTAGTCGTTGAAGAGGGCTTTGAGCTGCTCCACGTCGTCGGCATCCACCTGCGCCGTCTTGATGTTGGGGTTGCCTATGGCTTTGACAATCCGGTCGCACTTCGACTTAGTGCGGCTCGCAATCATAAACTCGGTGAAAACGTCGGCATTCTGCGCTATCTTGAACGCTGCGACAGTAGCGACGCCGCCGGCGCCGATCATTAGTACTTTTCCCATTTCCTGTATTTTTTATTGTTTTTTGTTTCGTTATTTCAAGTGCGGCCGCACACAAGGCGTTTGCCGTCGGCCGAAGTCATTCGCCAGAGGGTATCTCGTCGGCATGTATGCCGAGCGCGTTCATAAGCGAATAGCCGAGTATTTCCTGTCTGAAATTGCCGCCCGGCACTGGCTGCATGGCAAACACCGTCACGCGCTTGTCGTCGGAGATGTCGCGCAGAGTGCGGCGTATCATGTCGCACAAGGCCACATCGTTGGTGTCGGCCACCACCATAACCCGGTGCACGCTCTCGTGGTTGCATGCGGTGGCAAGCACATCCACGAGGAAATCGCCGGCGTCCACCATTTCTTCCACCGGGTATGAGCTTATAGCAAACTCGCCCAGATTGTCGCTGAAAGCCTTGCCGTCAAGGTCGGCAGCGAAGTCGCCCGGGGCGAAATTTTCCATTGCCGTGCGGTTCTTGTCATGCAGGAATATCACCTGCGTGCGGTTGTCGCCTTCTCGCAACCCGCCGTCGAGTGCCACGCAGTCAATCCACCGTGCAGTGTCGGCCTTGGGTATGCGGCGGCCTATCATCCGCTCGAAATTCACCGAGAGGTCAAACGCCACCTTATCTATATAGTCGGCATCGGCAATTATTATGTTTTCGCACCATTCTGTGCTGGTTTGTCGTTCGGTATTCATATGTGCAAAGCTAATCATATTTTTGCGATTTCACAAATTTTCGGCGCACTGTGTGTGTGCCAACCGCTCACAATTCTGCCGCGAAACCGCCATGCGCCCTGAGGCCAGTCATTGCGGCCATGCCGCGAATAGTTAACGAAGCAAAAAAATCATGCCACATGACAATGCCACCGTTTGCAGTCTCGCGCAAAACGAATAATTTTGCACATATATGGCTGCACGCGCCGTGCGGCCTACTCCAACAAGAATCATAACAAAACTATGAAATCATTGCTCTACACATCGGCCGCTGCCGTCACGCTGACAGCGGCATTCATGACCACGGGATGCCGTGTGCC
>CAVDJG010000101.1:0-7130 GCA_963609005.1 Acidaminococcaceae bacterium | reverse complement strand
TCCTTAAGCACTGTCTTCACGTCGTTGAAGTCGAGGTTTATCAGTCCGTGGTTGGTGATTATCTCGGCAATGCTCCTTGCTGCCACGCTGAGGGTGTCGTCGGCCTTGCCGAAAGCATCGAGCACTGTGAGGTCGGGATAAATCTGCCGCAGCCGTTCGTTGTTGATTACGAGCAGCGCATCGACGTGTTTTGCCATTTCCTCAACACCGTCGAGGGCTTGATCTATCTTGCGCGGACCTTCGAAGCGGAACGGAATGGTGACGATGCCCACCGTGAGTATGCCGAGTTCTTTCGACACACGGGCTATCACAGGAGCTGCGCCGGTGCCGGTACCGCCGCCCATTCCGGCGGTGATGAAAGCCATCTTTGTGCCGTCGCTCAGCATGGCCTTTATGCTGTCGATGCTTTCTTCGGCGGCCTGCCGGGCACGTTCGGGCTTGTTGCCGGCCCCGAGCCCTTCCTTACCGAGCTGCAGAAGCACGGGCACGGGCGAATCGTGCAGAGCCTGGTTGTCGGTGTTGCACAGCACAAACGACACATCGTGTATGCCTTCGCGGTACATGTGGTTGACGGCGTTGCCTCCGCCGCCTCCCACTCCAATCACTTTTATTATGTTGTTTTCCTTCTCGGGTGCACCGAAGTCCACCATTATATGATTGTTGCTGTTGTCTGGCATGGTTGTATGAATTATTGTTGAGTTCTTACTTTTCTTCTTCAATCAGTGTCTTGCCGAAATTTTTCAACGACGAGAACAGGCGCGACATAACCCCTTTGCGCTGCGGTTTGTCATCATCCTCGTCTTCTTCGGGCTCCGACGGCTGCGTCTGCGGAGCCTTGCGGGGTTCGGGTTGGGTAGCGGGACGCGGGTCGGCATGTGTGCCTGCGGCAGGAGTCACCGGTTCCGACGGCTTGGGATCGGCCGGCTGCGGCTGGCTTCCGAAGAGAGTGTTGTCTATCTCGTTGCCTGCGCAGTCCATCTCGCCGCGCGACAGCAGACTGAGTATCGTGTTGGCAGTGCAGTCGTGGGGCAGCACAATCTTCGTTCCGGCGGCATTGATGTTGAGCGATACAAACTTGGCCGTGCGCACTTTCTCTATGCGTGTGGTCTTGGTAAACACCTTCTCTATGTTGCGCAGGTTGGCACCTCCGCCCGTCAGCACGATGCCTCCGAGCAGTTTGTCGGCATACTCGGCCGGCACCATGCGCCACACATTCTCCACAATCTCGAGCACGCGGGCCTCAACCACCTCAATGAATTTGCTGCTCGGCACGCTGCGCGTGCTGTCAACGGCCCACATCATGGTGTCGTCGATATCGGCCGACTCGGTGTAGGCACTCGCATATTTCAGTTTCATGCTCTCGGCCTCGCGCTCGTCCATGTGCAGCGACGTGAGGTCTTTTGTCACGTTGTTGCCTCCAAGCGGCAGAACCGCAAGATGGCGCAGCGTGCCCCGGTAGTAAACCGACACGGTAGTGGTCTCGGCTCCCAAATCAACGAGCAGACATCCTGCGCGTTTCTCGGCCTCGGTGAGCACGTTGTCGGCCATTACCACCGGCGAGAGCAGCACGTCGCCGATGATTATCCCGGCCAAGTCGAAGCATTTGTTCAGGTTGCGCAAGAACGACTTGCGCCACAAAATGTTGAGAAAATTGCCTTCCAGACGGCGTGCCTGAATGCCCACCGGGTCGGTTTGGTATTGCGTGTCAACCTTGTATTCCTGCGTTATAGCCCCCAACTGCTCATAGTCGGGATACTCCATGCTGCGGTTTGAGTCCATGAGCTCGTCAACCATGCCCTGCGACACTATGGTGTTGGCGGGCAGGTTTTTTATTATCACGTTTTTCTGGCCCTTCATGCTCTGTCCGCCCACGCCCACATACACACGCCTAATGTCGGTCTGCAGTGCGTTGCGGAGCCTGCCCACGATGTTGGTGAGCCCCTGCGCGGTCTTGTCGATGTTATACACCGCGCCTTTGCGTATGCAAGAGGTGGAATCTTCCTTGGCCACAGCAAGAACGCTGATGCTGCCGTCGGGGTTTTTCTTCCCTGCAATGCCTGTCATCTTGGATGATCCAAGCTCGATAGCTACGATAAAATCCTTTGCCATACGTGTTTATGTTGTTTCTTTGTTTTTTGTTGCTTTATTTATGTTCTCTTCTTTCTTCTTGTCGCCTGAGGGCGTGGCGGCAGGCTGCGTTGCGGCATCCTGCGCTTCGGGCTGCGCCGCTACGTTCTCGTCGAGATGCCGTTGCGGCGGCACATAGCCCTTTTTCTTGCATATTATCTGGTTGTCGAACTCGATGTTTATGTAGGAGTATTTGTTCCATCCCACCTGCGACAGACCGTATTTGTAGAATTTCACGAGGCGCGTGAGCTTGCGGTCGATAAAGCCGGCAATGGCCTTTTCGCGTTCGCCCGGTGTCTCGCCGCCGGGCAATTGACCTACGTACACCACATGGTCGCCCACGCGCGGTATGATCTCGATGCCCAAGTCGGGGCAGACATGTATCTGCTCTATGAGGCTACTCCACATGTCGGTGGCCATAATGGCCTTGCCGAGTGCCGAGATATAGTCGGTGGCAAATTTCCGGCTGACGCTTCCCGAGACTATGATGAGGTCGCTTGTGTAGTCAGACTTCGGCATTATCCGGTCGTTGTCGTCCACATAGTAGTCGTCGCCGTTGTCGGCCTTTATGCGTATTACAGGCATGCGTTGCGTCACGCTCACATACACATTGCCGCGCAAGGTCTTGTAACATTCGGCCGTTTCCACAAACGGACTGGCCTTGAGCCGGTCCTCTATGCGGCGCGTGTCTATTCCGGCAAGCGGCGCGCCTATGGGGTATATGCCGTCGGCCACGAGGCGGCGTTTTATCTCGCGAGCATCGATGAAGCCGTTCACGGCATCGTCGGCTATGTCGATTTTCACGCCCGTGCAGCGGCTATCGGGCGTGCCTTTACTGTCGAACACGGCCAATGCCAGAACCAGATACACCGCCAGCACGGTGTCGGCCGCCACGAGCAGCACCTTGCTTACCGAGACTTTCACTTCTTGCCTTCGAGTATTTTTGTTATTTGCGGCACATAGTTGTCAAGATCGCCGGCTCCGAGCACCACGAGCACGTCGAAGTCGCGGCTGCGCACAAGCGCCAGCACGTCGTCCTTGCCTATCATGCTCTTCTCCACGCCCGGCTTGATGTTGTCGTAGATGAGCTTGCTCGTCACGCCGGGTATGGGTTGTTCGCGCGCCGGATAGATGTCGCACAGTATCACCTCGTCGAGTTGGCTGAGCGCATCGGCAAACTCCTTGTAGAAATCGCGTGTGCGCGTGTAGAGGTGAGGCTGGAATATTGCCGTTATTTTGCGGTTGCGGTAAAGCTCGCGCAAGCTCTTCGCGCTCTGGTAGATTTCCTTCGGGTGGTGTGCATAGTCGGAGAGAAACACGAGGCGGTCGGTCTTTATCTTGAAGTCGAAGCGGCGGTCAACGCCCCTGTAAGTCTTCATTCCGTAGCGCAGCTCGTCGGGCGTGCAGCCGTTGAGCTGTGCCATTGCCATGGCAGCCACGCCGTTCTCGATGTTTATTGGCACGGGATGTCCGAGCGACACGCCGCTCACATTCTCCACGGGCGACACGAAATCAAACGTTATCTCGCCGTTGTCAATCTTTATGTTCTCGGCATGGAAGTCGCCCTCGTTGAGCGCGTAGTCATACACTTTCACACCCTCCTGCACGTCATGTTGCATTTCCAGTCCGCGGTGCACGATGAGTGCGCCGCCCGGCTGTATGAGCGTGGTGTAGTGGCGGAAACTCTCAAGATAGGCTTCCTTGGTGCCGTATATGTCGAGGTGGTCGGGGTCGGTGGAGGTGATGACGCTCATCCACGGTCTGAGCCAGTGGAACGACCGGTCAAACTCGTCGGCCTCTATCACCACATAGTCGCTCTCGTCGGAGAGAATGTAGTTGGAACCGTAGTTCTTCGATATGCCCCCGAGAAAGGCGTTGCAGTCGACATGGCTCTGGTGCATGATGTGTGCGCACATTGTCGATGTGGTTGTCTTGCCGTGGGTGCCTGCCACACACAGTCCGCGGTGGGTGCGGGTGAGCGTGCCGAGCACCTGCGCGCGCTTCTCAACGGTGAACCCTCCATCGCGGAAGAACACCAGTTCGCGGTGTTCGGCCGGTATTGCGGGAGTGTAAACCACGAGACACGACTTCGGGTCGCGGCACGCGTGCGGAATCTCGTCGGTGTTCTCCTCATAGTGTATGAGCATGCCCTCGCGCTCAAGCTGGCGCGTGAGCTCCGACGGAGTTTTGTCGTAGCCGGCCACAACCACGCCCTTGCGTATGAAATAGCGTGCTATGGCGCTCATGCCTATGCCGCCGGCCCCTACGAAATATACTGCTTTTATGTCTTTTAATTCCATTGTCGTTCTTTGTTTTTCACTTTCTGTCGGCCAGTCTGAGCACCTCGTCGGCAATCACGTCGGCCGAGTCTTTCTGTCCGAGCTTGCTTATGTTGGCGGCCAGCTGCGCCAGTTTCGTGTCGTCGGCCACGGTGTCAACGGCCAGGCGCAGCAGCGTGTCGGGCGCGTCGGCGTCTTTCACATAGAGTGCCGCGCCCTTGTCAACGAGTGCCATGGCATTCTTTGTCTGGTGGTCTTCGGCCACGTTGGGCGACGGAACGAGTATCACGGGCTTGCCTATGAGGCAGAACTCGCTTATAGAGCTTGCCCCGGCGCGGCTTATCACGAGGTCGGCGGCGCGGTAGGCCGCTCCCATGTCGGCAATGAAGTCGGTTGCCTTGAGCATGGGCAGCGGTTTGTGGGCAGCGAGACATTCGGCCACTGCGGCACTGTAATGCTTGCCCGTCTGCCAGACGAACTGCACGCCGCTCTCCTCCACGAGGTCGAGGTGGCGCATCACGCTCTCGTTTATGGTGCGTGCCCCGAGGCTTCCGCCCACGAGCAGTATGGTTTTCTTTGCCGGGTCAAGGCCCAACGAAGTTATGGCCTCGTCGCGTGTGACCGTCGTTGCGGTGATGTTCTGGCGCACGGGGTTGCCTGTCTTCACGATTTTCCCGGCCGGGAAGAAGCGTTCCATGCCGTCGTAGGCCACGCAGATGCGCTCCGCCTTGCGGGCGAGGTGCTTGTTGGTGACGCCGGCATAAGAGTTCTGCTCCTGTATGAGGCAGGGAATGCCCATCGACGCTGCGGCATCGAGCGTGGCGGCGCTGGCATATCCGCCCACGCCCACGGCCACGTCGGGCCTGAACTGCTTTATGGTCTTGCGTATGGCGTGCTTGCTGCGCAGGAAATCGAGAGCCACTCCTATGTTGCGCGGCGACCACAGCGGGCGTATGAATCCCCTCACCGGGAGGCCCACTATCTCGTAGCCTGCAGCAGGAACGCGCTGCATTTCCATGCGGTCGCGTGCGCCCACGAAGAGTATCTTCGCCCCGGGGCGTTTGGCCTTTATCGCGTTGGCTATCGACACGGCCGGGAATATGTGTCCTCCCGTGCCTCCGCCGCTTACTATGACTCTTGTCTCTTTTTCCATTTTCTTTGTTGCTTTTAGAATGACAAAATTAGTCATTTTTTTTCATATTGCCGTTTCTTGTGCTCCTTTATTATCGCGTGCGCGAACAATAAATACAGTCTTTGCCTCTACGGTCAGGCTGTGGCCACCGCAACGGCCGGTTCTCCGGGCCGGCTGGTGTCGGTACGTTCGGCGGTGCGGCTGATGCTCAGTATCATGCCTATGTAGACACAGTTGATTATCGACGACGTGCCGCCCTTGCTTATGAGCGGCAGCGGCTGACCGGTGACGGGAGCAAGTCCCACGGCCACGCACATGTTGAACAGGGCCTGTGTCACGAGCAGCAGCGCAAGTCCCATGGCGAGCAGTGCCGGGAAGTTGTTCTTGCAGCGGGCGGCTATGTGGCCCGTGCGGAAGAGCAGTATTATGTAGAGCATTGCCACGAAGGCTGCGCCGAAGATTCCCGTCTCCTCAATGATGATGGCATAGATGAAGTCGGAGAAAGCCTGCGACATGAAGTCGCGCTCTTCGGAGTTGCCCGGACCCTTGCCCACGAAGTTCGACGAGGCAATGGCTATGTTGGCGTGCGACTTCTGCGCGTCGCGGTCGAGGTCAACGTCGCGCGGCGATACCGGACCGGGCTTGCCGAAGTCCTCCAGACGCCGCTTCCATGTGTCAAGACGGTGCAGCGGCGACGACATGCCCGACTTGCCCACCGACTCGGTGCCGGCCTTTGCCGTGCTCTCGGTGAGCGTCTTGCGATCCGATGGTGCCGCACTGGTGTCGCCGAGCAGCATCACCGCGCTCACGGCCACAACACCTGTGAGCACCACCACTCCGAGCAGTTGGCCGAGCTGGCGTGTGGGCACCCGTCCCACAACCATCATCATGAATATCACCGAACTGAGCAGTACGGCGGTGGAGAAATTCTCCACGAAGATTGGGGGAATGATGAACAGGCACACGATGAGGATGTATTTCATGGCCTTTGGCGACGCCCCCTTTTCGGTTTGCAGCACGCTGAGTATCTGCGCGGTAGTGAGCACGAGCGCGCCCTTGGCCACCTCCGACGGCTGAAACTGCACGCCCAACACCGACATCCATCGTTGCGCACCGTTGGTGGAGGCCTCCATCAGGAGCACCCACAGCAGCGACAGAAACGCGCCGGCGAGCAGAAACGGCATGGCCAGCTTGAAATAGCGGCACTTTATGTTGAGTGTCACCACCATGAAGAGCACTCCCACGAACAGGAGCCCTATGTGCTTCACTATGGGCTGCAGGTAGTTGCCAGCCTTGTAGGTGAGCTGCGACGAGGCCGAATACACTTCAACTATGCTTATTATGCACAGGAAGAAGAACACCATCCATATCACCTTGTCGCCCTTGAATATGTTGTTGAGTGTCTTGTTTATCATCTTTCACGTTTGTGGTTGCGGCCTTCTGCGGGCAGAGCGCGTCGCGCTCCGCCGCATAGGGTCAAAGGTTTCTCACGAGTTGCTTGAACTGCTCGCCCCTGTCTTCCATGTTCTTGAACAGGTCGAAACTTGCGCAGCACGGGCTCAGGAGCACCGTGTCGCCCGGACGTGCCATGT
>CAVDJG010000100.1:0-7262 GCA_963609005.1 Acidaminococcaceae bacterium | reverse complement strand
CAATTATAGGCTGCATGGCGCACTATTGTGTCTGCACAAGGCAAATCGGCCTTTGCCGACATGCACAACTGGTTGGCCACGGCATCGGGCAGTTGCTTTACGCCATTGCACAGGCGTCCCAACAAGTTGTAGGCACATGCACGGTGCAGACTGTCGGCAGATCGCAGCCAGTCATAAGCCATATCCACAGCAAAAGGAAGCTTGCAGAACACATTCATAACGCAGATTTCGGCCATTTCACCGGTTTTTATCTTGTCGGCCCACTCGTCGGCCATCGCCCTGTCCATAAGTTCCACGGGCAGGACAAGCGTTGCAAGAATGCGGCACTCGCGCACTTCCTCGCCGAAGAGGCGGTTGGCGAGTTCGAGGTCTTTGCCGTAACCTTTGGCCATCTGCTTGAGTTGCACAAGCGAAATGCCCCAGTTGAGCTTGTATTCAAGACCTTTTTCGCGCATCGACCGCGATGCGTCACCGTTCATGTACAGTCTGAAGCTCCGCTTTATCTGCCTTAGGGTTTCCTCAACATGCGTTGCATTGGTGTCTTTATGCATTTCCATACATTTTCGTTTACAAGAATCCATACTCGCTTGAATATCTCAACATTTGCTGGGTGAATGTTTCGCCGTAATGCAGCGTCACATCGGTTATGTTGCCGTCGGCATCACGATCCACACGCATCTGCGGATTGAGGAATCCTTTATAGGGTGCTATGCCAAGACGGGCATAGCGTTGAAGCACCTCGTCGTGCAGTTGTCTGTCAACATTCACGCCATAAGTTTCAACAAGGTTGCGCGCAGCCTCATAGTCGCCCTCGCTCTTTATGCGCTGTATCTCGGCAAGAAGACACGCAAATGCGCCTCGGAGCCTAGCATAATCGTTTATGCGCAGGAATGTCTTTCCGCCTATTTTCTCGAGCTTTACAGCATCGGGATAATTATCATACACCCAATGTGCAATGAGCGAACGGTTGCGCATGTGCGCCTCCTGAATGTTGTGCCCGGGCTTGATTCTTGTCAGTTGTGTAATCAGGCCATTCATCATATAGGTGTAATACTGCGACTTGAAAGCCTCGACATCGGGTGTAAGTCCGAGTTCAACGAGTTTTTCATCGGCAATATAATACAGTCCGAACAAGTCGGCGCGTGCCTCCTCTATGGTGTCGCCATATGATTTCAAGGCATCAGGACTTGTCCCAGGCAGCAATTTGCCGCTTCCGTGGCCGAGACATTCATGCAGGTCGGTGTGCAAATCGTCGCACACATCGCCATAACGGTCAATCAGTTCGCGCGTAGTGTCGTCAATCACAAACTCGCCGACGAAGCCGTTGCCTTTGGCCGCCATGTTGTAGGCATGGGTAAGATTGCCTATTGTTATGCTCTTCGAACCGTAGGAAGCCCTTATCCAGTCGGCATTCGGAAGGTTTATGCCTATTGCCGTCGATGGATATTCGTCGCCGCCCAACATTGCGGCACACACCACATTGGCCGTAACTCCCACAACCTTGGTTTTCTTGAAGCGCGGGTCAACGGGCGAATTGTCCTCAAACCATTGCGCGTTGGCACTTATGGTGCGGGTGCGCTGCGTGGCTTTCAGGTCTTTGTAGGTCACGATGCCCTCCCAGGAACCTTTCAGACCGAGTGGGTCGCCATACACCTCAATATATCCGTTTATGAAATCCACAACACCTTCCTGCTCTTTAAGCCATTCAATGGAATAATTGTCAAACAGCCGCAAATCGCCTGTGGTGTAATAATCCACAAGCATTCCTATCACTTTCTTCTGTTGTTGGTTTTCGGCATAGCCGGCAGCCTTCTCAAGCCAATGCACTATTTGCTTCACAGCCTTGCCATATCTGCCCTCGGTTGTCCATTTCTCTTCATGCAAACCGTTTTCGTCCTTAACCAAGGTGGAGTTAAGTCCGTAGGAAACGGGACATTCATCGCCCTCAACACGCTGCGAGTCGTAAAAGCGTTCCACTTCGAGCTGGTTTACGCCTTCATAATAATTGCAGGCCGATGTGAGCACCAAGTCGTCGCCATCGCGCTTGTTCACTCGCTTCGGAAGGAATGTGGGGCAGAATATCACCTTTTCCAACTCTTTCCACAAAGCATCTGCCGTTTCGCCTTCGCGCAGTGGAAGCCGGTCGGCAGGAATGTTGTTCAGCGCGTCGTGAAGAAACTCGGCAGAAAAACCGGGGGTGAATTTCTCGCAACCGTAATGATGATGTATGCCGTTGGCAAACCACACCTGTTTCAGATATTCAACAAATTTCAAGAAATCACACGTTGTGCGGTCGCCCTCGTAAAGGTTGTAGACAGTCTCCAAAGTCTTGCGCACGCGGAGGTTGTACTTGCCAAACTGGTCGGTGGTTATGTCGCGTCCGCACAAAGTGGCCTTGGCAAGACAATAAATATACAGTTTACGCTGCAGAGGCATATCCTCGAAACCGTCGAGCCGGTATCTTAATATCTGAATGTCGGCAAATTTCTCACCGGCATATTCAAATTCCTTATTTTCCATAAAATGTTGTTTTTGCCTTTATGTTTTACAAGTTTTTCGCATTAACAGTTTGCCGTCGTTACACAAGATTGTCGTGTTCCCGTCGAAACAAAGCCTTGTTTTCAGCTTTTTTCAAACGGTGCACGCACATTCTCCATACGCAGCACACATGTACGGCATCTGCGCCACGCCCCCACTAAGCACGGGCCGAGGCCAAACGAAGCGTTTGTCAAACGCCATCGGGCTGGTCTTTCGGCTTAGACAGACTTTCCTTGTAGGCACTGGGAGACAGTCCGCGTATTTTCATGAAGGCATTGTAGAATGTCTGCCGGTTGGCAAACCCCACCATATCTGAAATATCCTGCATGCTCAAGTCGGCATAGCGCCGGTCAACAAGCAGGCGCATGGCCTCTTCAACACGCAGATTGTTGACGAATGTGGTGTAATTCATCTGAAAGCGCGTGTTGAGCACGAGCGACACATAACGCGTGTTGGTGCCGAGAATGGCAGCAAGTTGCTTGGCGGTGAAGGTCTTGTCCTTGTATTTACGCTCAACCACAAGCACTTGCCAGATGCGTTCCTTCAAGTTGTCTGACGTATCGGGACTAATCCATTTCAGATATTTTGGAGTTCGTTTTACCATTGATGCTGCTGCATTGAATATTGCCTACAATTTGTCGCACTCGTCCATCCACAATGCAACTGCGGCATCTGAAGGCATGCGCCAGTCGCCGCGGGGGCTCAAGCTGACGCTTCCCACCTTCGGACCATCGGGCAAGCACGATCGCTTGAACTGTTGGGTGAAGAAACGGCGGAAAAATGTTTTAAGCCAATGCTTTATAGTAGCATCGTCATACACGTCAGCATCAAAGGCGGCACGTGCCATCATGAATATCTTCGACGGTGCAAATCCAAACCGCATGACATGATAGAGGAAGAAGTCGTGAAGCTCGTATGGCCCGACAAGATCTTCGGTTTTCTGTTTTATGTTGCCATTGTCGTCGGCCGGAATGAGTTCGGGACTTATTGGAGTATCGATAATGTCGAGAAGCGTTGCGCGCGATTTCTCGTCGACACCAGTTGACGCTACATAGCTAACAAGATGACGTATGAGCGTTTTGGGAATGCTCACATTGACACCATACATCGACATGTGGTCGCCATTATAGGTGGCCCATCCCAAAGCGAGTTCGCTCAAATCGCCGGTTCCGATTACGAGTCCACCGAGCTGGTTGCTTAAATCCATCAATATCTGGGTGCGCTCACGCGCCTGCGAGTTCTCGTAGGTGACGTCGTGCACATTGATGTCGTGCCCGATGTCGTTGAAATGCCTCACGACACTGTCTGATATGTTTATCTCCCTTATGCTTACTCCAAGACTTTGCATGAGCGACATGGCATTGTTGTAGGTGCGGTCGGTGGTGCCGAAGCCAGGCATCGTTATGCCGTGGATGCCTTTGCGGCTCCACTGCAACTTGTCGAAAGTCTTTACACAAACCAAGAGTGCCAGCGTGGAGTCAAGGCCGCCACTTATGCCAAGCACCACATTTTTGCAGCCCGTATGCAGAAGACGCTTGGCAAGTCCGCACACCTGTATGGAGAATATGTCCTCGCAACTGTTGTTCATATTGTTGTCGAGCGGCACAAAAGGATGCGGATTTACTTTGCGCAGCAGCTTAAAAGCCGACGGTTGACCGACGGCACCGTCGCCCACCAAACAAGGATTTTGCAACGAACCATACTTGAAGGTGGTGTTTTTGCAACGTTCTGCCCTCAGTTTCTCCACATCAATCTGGTTTATCAAAAGCTGTGGTTCCAATGCAAAACGCTTCGCCTCTGACACGAGTTCACCGTTTTCATATATAAAGGCATTGCCCGCATAAACGACATCCTGCGTGCTTTCGCCGAATCCACAACTGCTGTAAACATATCCAGACAGAGTTCTTGCGCTCTGCTGGGCCAGAAGACTTTTCAGATACTGATGTTTGCCTATCAATTCGTCGCTTGCCGACAGGTTGAGAATAATCTCTGCGCCTGACTTCACCAAGTCGCTGCTACGGGGATTGGGGGCCCACAGGTCTTCGCAAATCTCTATGCCGAAGGTGACACCCTGCATTGTCTTGAACAAGGTGGGGGCTTCCTGTACAGTTATTTCCTGTCCGGCAAAACTGATTGCATGGCTAAAACCGGGGGCAAGTGTCGTGAACCACCGTTTTTCGTAGAACTCAGAATAGTTGGGCAAATGTGTTTTTGCAACTATTCCCTTCAATTGGCCATGCCAAAGCACAACGGCGCAATTGCATATGCCCGAACCTATGCGTACGGGACAACCAACTACTATGACAATGTCCAAATCCTTTGTTTGTGCGGCAAGCCACTCCACCGATTTTTCGGCACGTTCAAGAAGCGTGCTCTGAAAGAACAAGTCCTGGCAGGAATATCCAGTCAACGAGAGTTCGGGAAACACGATTATCTCGGCATTTTGCCCGGCAGCATCTCTCGACATTTTCAGTATTTGTCCGGCATTATAGTCGGTGTCGGCAACACGCACACTCGGAATGGCCGACGCAATGGTTATATATCCGTATTTCATTGCATCATGGTTTTAAGCGATTGTTACTTGTGTGGCTCCATATCCATACTCCTGGAAAGAGGCATCTTGAAAACGGTATTTCTTGTAGCGGTAACGCAGTTCGTTCAAAATGGCATGGCGCAATACCCCTTCGCCTTTTCCGTGTATGAAAACTATCTTCTGTCCCTTGTTGCGAGCATGCTCGGCAAGCGTCTTGCGAAACACATCAAGCTGGTAGTTGAGAATATCTACCGAGCTCATTCCCAATGTCGTTTCAAGCAATTCGCCTGCATGCAGGTCAACAACAAGCACATCGTCCTTGCCCTTGCTTCCCTTTGATGCATTCTTCACGTTATCGGGTACAAGTGCATAATCATGGGCTTTTTTCTTCGCGTTAGGCTGCAACATTTTGTCACGGATGTCTTCCGGGGCAATATCCAGACTGTCTGCGTTGGTGTCATTCTCGATTATTGTGCGGAGAATTGCAGGTTGGTCGAAGAAATCGTTGTCTTTGAAAGCATGCAACTTGTAGAAACTCACCTTGTCAACCTTGATGCTTGCGTCGATCACCGGTTTCTTTACAAATTCCTTGTCGCGCTTGAATGCAATCATTTGCAAATCGATGGTGTCGAAATCGTTAAGCTGTTCATAGCCGAATGTTTTGACAAGAAATTTTGTATTTGGTTCCAATTCTCCCTCAAAGTCAAGAGTATGGATGTTTCCTTGGGCATTCATGCATATATAATGCACATAATAGTTGCTGTCGTTGACAAGATACAACTCAAACTGTGAATGCGAAAAGTTCTTGATGTCGGTTGGTACAAACGCCACATACAGATTAAGGACATTGCCGCCCTTACGTTCGACAACGGGCGCGACATAGGTTATCTCCTTGTCGGCCAAGTCAACATCGTCGGGCTCATCATCATCGCAGGCATTCATCTTTGCCTTTACCGACATTCTGCTATTGCCCTGTTCGGAACTCTTTTCGTTGCCTTTTCCACATGCAGTTTTTGCACTTTTATATTCAGAGCTTTCACCCACTACAACCAGTTCGGTAACGGGCATCGGTATCTGAAAGCCGTCCTCGTCTTCAACCAGTGCTATGTTCTTGCCTTTGAAACCGGCTATCTTGCCGCCTCCAATTTCGCTCAGAAAGCTGACTTTATCGCCTATTTTCATTTTTCTTAGTTATTTAGGGTATTAATAGAGAACTGTCGCCATAGCTCAGGAAACGGAATCCATGAGAAAGCGCATAATCGTAAATCTTGTGCCAATCGCCGTGAACGAATGCACTGACCAACAACAAGAGCGTACTTTGCGGCTGGTGGAAATTGGTAACAAGCATTTTCACGATTTTATATTCATATCCCGGAGCAATTATTATTTGGGTGCTTGTGTGCAAGGCTTCCAAATTGTTGGCATCGAGATACTCTATTATGTTCTTTATGGCTTTCATTGGGGAGAGCGATGCCGTTGTGGAATCGTTGCTGTAAGGCTCCCATTGGTTTACATGAAGGTCGCTTTCCGACAGGTTTTTGTCCTTCTCGAGCTTCGCCCCAATATAATACAGGCTCTCCAAAGTACGCACACTGGTAGTCCCTACGGCTATGGCCGAAGCGTCATGGGCAACAAGTTTCTGCAAAGTTTGCCGTTTCACGCAGATGTATTCGGTGTGCATTTCATGCCCCTCTATCTGTTCCGACTTGACCGGCTTGAACGTTCCGGCACCTACATGCAAGGTAAGTTCTTCGAGGTCAACGCCCTTGTCAGCCAAAGCCCCAAGCACATTCTCGGTGAAATGCAATCCTGCCGTTGGCGCAGCTACCGACCCTTTTATTTTTGAATACACGGTTTGGTAGGTAACTTTATCGCTTTCCTGCGTCTCACGGTTAAGATATGGAGGTATTGGCAGTTCACCCATACTTTCCAATATTTCGGCAAACGAGACATTTGCATTGTCCCACTTGAATTCAACTATATATCCGTTGCCGGTGCTTGCAATTCTCGTTGCTGACATTTTCACGGGCGCCCCCTTTACATCAAACTCGCGCACGAGAGCACCTTCTTTCCATTTTTTAAGGTTGCCAACCATGCAAATCCAAGAACAAGACCCAGTTGTCTGGAACATCTGTTCGTAATCGGCCGGCCGATGCGGCTCCAAAAGGAACACTTCAATGAGTGCGCCAGT
>CAVDJG010000099.1:0-7309 GCA_963609005.1 Acidaminococcaceae bacterium | reverse complement strand
GGCACAATGGAGTCCGGCGACATTCTGATACAAATCGCGCCGGCTGACGGCGGCGAGCTTTCCATCGACCTGAAAAGCTCCGTCGGCTACCAGTTTGGCGGACAAATCAAAAAAGTAATAACCGAAACCCTCGGCCAGCTCGGCATTACCGCCGCCAAGGTGCGCGCCACCGACAAGGGAGCGCTCGACTGCACCATACGCGCACGAGTAACTGCAGCCGCCGTGAGAGCAACAGGTAAAGACGTGTGGAAAGACTAAAAACCCCTACAACTATGCACAGACTGAGAAGAACCATGATGTTTGTGCCGGGCAACAACCCCGGCATGATGCAAGACGCATATATTTACGGTCCCGACTCGATAATGCTCGACCTTGAAGACTCGGTGACAATGGCCGAAAAAGACGCGGCACGCCTGCTCGTCTACAATGCGCTGAAAACCATCGACTACGGCAACACCGAAATGGTGGTGCGCATCAATCCCCTCAACACGCCCTACGGCAAGAAAGACATCGAGGCCGTGGTGAAGGCCGGAGTAGACGTGATACGCATGCCGAAAACCGAAACCGCCGACGAAGTGCGCGAGGTGGAACGCGAGATTGAACGCGTTGAAACCGAACTGGGATGCGTGGGCCGCACGCAGATAATGGCTGCCATCGAGAGCACGCTGGGCATCGTCAACGCCTACGACATTGCAACAAGCTCGAAACGCATGATGGGCATCGCCCTCGGAGCCGAGGACTATTGCGCCAACCTCAAGACACAACGATCGCCCGAAGGCACCGAACTGCTGCTCGCACGGCAGACAATAGTGGTGGCAGCACGCGCTGCCGGCATCGACGCGCTCGACACCGTCTACTCCAACCTCAACGACATGGAGACATTCCGCAAGGAAGTAGAACTGGTGCACCAGCTCGGATTCGACGGCAAATCGATAATCAACCCGCGCCAGATAGAGATAATCAACGAGGTGTTCACACCCACACAGAAAGCCATCGACAAGGCTCTTGCCGTGATAGCAGGCATAAAAGAGGCCGAAAGAAAAGGATCGGGAGTTATAGCAGTGAACGGAAAAATGGTTGACCGCCCAGTGGTGATACGCGCACAACGCACCATAGAGCTGGCCATAGCATCGGGAGTAATCAGCAAGGAGGACTTGGCATGAACAGCATAAAAGACAGAAGAGCCCTCGTGGAGCAGGCTGCTGCACGCATGGGCAAGGCCGCATACAGCATGACAGAAGGCAATAAGGTGACAACACCGCGCCTTGAGTTGCAGAAGGAAAGCCGCAAAGTGGTGACGCTCGAAGAGGCAATACGCCAGAGCGGACTCAAAGACGGCATGACAATATCGTTTCACCACCATTTCCGCGGAGGCGACAAGGTGGTGAACATGGTTGTTGACAAACTCGCCGAGATGGGTTTCCACGGCCTTCACCTGGCCGCATCGAGCCTTCAAGACGTGCACCGCCCGCTCATCGAGCACATACGCAACGGCGTCATCACCGAGATTTCAACCAGCGGATTGCGCGGCGACCTCGCCACCGAAATATCGCACGGACTCATGGAAAAACCCGTAGTATTCCGCTCGCACGGCGGACGCGGCGAGGCAATAGCAAGCGGCGACCTGCACATCGACGTGGCTTTCCTCGGCGCATCATCGTCCGACCCGCTCGGCAACGCTTGCGGATTCTCGCGCTCCGACAATGCCAAGAGCATCTGCGGCTCACTTGGCTACGCTCTGCCCGACGCACACTACGCCGACAAGGTAGTGGTGCTCACCGACGACCTCGTGCCCTACCCCAACACTCCCAACTCCATATCCGAACACGACGTTGACTTCGTAGTGGAGGTTGACAGCGTGGGTGACAGCTCGAAGATTGCATCGGGAGCCATACGCGACACCAAGAACCCGCGCGACATCCTGCTCGCCAAGCAGGCAGCCAAGGTGATTGTCAACAGCGGCTATTTCGAGCAGGGCTTCTCCATACAGACCGGTTCGGGCGGAGCCTCGCTCGCCGCCGTGAAATACATACGCCAGAGCATGATCGACAAGGGCATCACGGCTTCGTTTGCACTCGGAGGCATCACTGCTCACATGGTGAAGATGCACGAGGAAGGGCTCATCGAGAGGCTTATCGACGTGCAGTCGTTCGACAAGGTGGCCGCAGAGTCAATCAAAAACGACCCCATGCACCAGGAAGTGGCAGCCTACGAGTATGCCGGAGCACACGAGCAAGGATCGGCCACACACTACCTCGACATCGTTATTCTGTCGGCCCTGGAGGTTGACGTCAACTTCAATGTCAACGTGCTTGTGGGCAGCGACGGCATAATACGCGGCGCAATAGGCGGACATCCCGACACCGCTGCCGACTCGGCACTGTCGATAATAGTGTGCCCGATGCTGCGTGGACGCATCCCGTGCATCGTAGATGAGGTGACAACACTTGTCACCCCGGGAAACACCGTCGATGTTGTCGTCACCGAATACGGCATCGCAGTCAACCCGGCACGCCCCGAAATAGCCGAAAGGCTGCGCGCCGCCGGACTGAAACTGGTGCGTCTCGAAGACCTGCGCGACCGCGCCCTCTCAATCATTGGCACTCCCGCGCCGCTGCCTTTCGGCGACAAAGTGGTGGGAGTGGTGATGAACCGCGACGGAAGCGTGATGGATGTTATAAAGAACATCGTGGAATAAGGCTTTTGCCCCGCACATGCAACGGCCGCACCTTATGCCCTTGGCAACCACGCGGCAGGCCATGTGCGGGGCACACAAGCCCTCAACTGCATTTTCGCATACACACAAATTGAAATGAACCATCCTATCACGCTCGACCAGCTACTGGCAAGCCGCGATGCACGCCACGCCATGCAGACAAGGTTGCTCGGCGACAATCCCGGCAAGACACTGCTTTGCCTCACCGTCGTAATGCCCGGAAACGTAAAGCGCAACCAGTTGTCGATCACAGTGGCACACGCCGCACTGGACGCACTGCGCCGCGAATTCGGCTTTGACAGTGGCGACATCATCGAGCGCGACCTCATCACCGGTTTTGAGGCATACGCACTCACCGATGCTACAACAACCGAGGCAAAGATCCGAACATGCGCCATTGAGGACACTCACCCGCTGGGACGGCTTTTCGACATCGACGTGATAGGCCACGACGGAGTGCCCGTGACGCGCCAGGATGTGGGCCAACCGCCGCGACGTTGTCTTGTGTGCCAACGCGAAGCACGCTACTGCATGAGGGCACGCCTGCACTCGCAGGAAGAAATTTGGGACAAAATCAACAATCTCGTAGCCGCCTACCGCCCCGAAGACGACACCAATTCATAAAGCATTCGGCACACACTGCCGCACCGCCACCCACTACCGCCGTCGGAAACGACACAACAAGTTCACCTGCCAACCTTATGGAGATAACACAACTCACCCCCACACTGCCACGACACCGCTCGCTGATAGAACGTTTTCTACAGGAAAACGGTCTGCGCCTTGACGTGCTCGACTACTATGCGGCAATGTGCGACGACGGCAGCGGCGCGATAATCGCAGGCGGCGGGCTGCAAGGCGCAACCATAAAATGCCTCGCCGTGAGTGCCGCCCACCGCGACGAAGACATAGCAGGCAAACTTGTTTCGCATCTGCTCAGCGTGGCCAACGCCGCCGGACACCACACCGTGAGGGTGTTCACAAAGCCCTGCTACCGTCAGGTGTTCGAAAGCATGTCGTTCAAACTGCTTGCCGAAGCCCCCGAAGCGGTGTTCATGGAAACCGGCATAGGAGGCATCGACGAATATACTGCCTATCTCAAGAAGTGCAGAAACAGTTTTCCCGGAAACGCAGACACGCACACCTTCACCGGAACGATAGTGATGAACGCCAATCCCTTCACGCTCGGCCACCAGTATCTCGTGCGTGAAGCCGCCCGGCAGGTAGACCGGTTGTTTGTCATTGCAGTTAAGGAAGACGTGTCGGAATACTCCTATGCCGAACGGTTTGCAATGATAGAGAAAGGCTGCAAAGGCATCGGCAACGTGTGCGTGTGCCACGGCAGCGACTACGCAATAAGTTCGTCCACATTTCCCACCTATTTTCTCAAGTCAACAAGCGATGTCTCCGACACGCAGATGGCGCTCGACCTCGACCTTTTCAAGCGTCACATAGCCCCGGCCCTCGGTGCAACGGTGCGCTTTGCGGGCAGCGAACCCGACGACACTTTCACCCGCCGCTACAACCATCACATGATGGCCACGCTCGGCAATGTTACTGTTGTGGAGCGGTTGCGCATCGGCGGCCGAGCAGTGAGCGCATCGGAGGTGAGGAGATCCACTGCAACGGGCAATCTGCCTGCCGCCGCCAGCCTCGTGCCGAAGATCACTCTGCCCTACATCGTGGCACATCTCGCCACACGGGCACTCACCGCAGAACTTGACACCACGCCCAAGCCCGGACTTGTTGACCGCCACGACAACGGTGCGCACCGCGACATGGACTATCAGCTAATGGCCGAAAGCATAAGCACGCTGCACCCCTACTTCGTGAAACTCGCCCTGCTTGCAGCCGACGGCACCCTGCCTTCTGCCGCAAAGGTGCGCGAAGTGGGCATCGAAGCAGAACGCGCCATGCTGCAAGCCACACACGGCATAAACACACACCGTGGCGCGCTCTTCTCACTCGGTCTTGCAGTTGTGGCGGCCACAAGCATAGCCGTCAAAGGCAACCCGGCCATTGGCGCGCCCGAAATGCAAAAGTCCATGCAGCAGACAATCGCTACTCTGGCAAGCGGTTTCACCGCACCGCAAGGCACACACGGTGCCGAGGCGCAGAAAAAGCAACGGGCAAAAGGCGCGATGGCCATGGCACGCGACGGCTATGCCGACCTGTTCGGCCACTGGCTGCCGTTCCGCCGAAGCGTGGATGGCGATGCCCATGCGCTGCACAAGACCCTGCTGCGCATAATGCAAGACCTCGACGACACCAACATACTGCACCGCACCGACGGGGCGACACTCGCATGGGTGAAAGGCGAGGCACGCGCGGCACTCGACGATTTCTCAGTAGAACGGGCCAAAAGCCTCAACCGCGAGTTCATAGATCGCGGCATATCGCCCGGAGGCAGCGCCGACATGCTCGCGCTCACCGAATTTGTGCATTCGGTGTGCCGACAGCGAGAAGCATATACAACATTTATGCAGCAAAACAAGGAATTGACTGCTGCAAAACGAAATTCAGATACAGAAAACATTACTAACTAACAGAAATGCATTACCTTTGAAAAGGCAATACACCTAAAAAACATTGACATTATGATTGAACTCATCAACCATGGAGTTTACCTCCTCAACGGCAACCAGATTGCCGACAACCACGAGGGCGTGACACCCGACGAGGCTCGCGAGAACACCATCACCTACGGAATACTGCGTTCACACGACACCGTGGGCGGCAAGGGAAAGAAGATGCGCATACGCTTCGACGCGATGATGTCGCACGACATCACCTATGTGGGTATCATACAGACGGCACGCGCCAGCGGCCTCGAGAAATTCCCGCTGCCCTATGCCATGACCAACTGCCACAACTCGCTGTGCGCCGTGGGAGGCACGATAAACGAAGACGACCATGTGTTCGGACTGTCGGCTGCCAAGAAATACGGCGGCATCTACGTCCCGGCCAACCAGGCAGTGATACACCAATATGCCCGCGAGATGATGGTTAAGTGCGGCAACATGATTCTCGGCAGCGACTCGCACACACGCTACGGCTCACTGGGCAACATGGGTGTGGGCGAAGGCGGAGGCGAGCTCGTGAAGCAGCTTCTGCGCAACACATGGGACATAAACGCGCCCGAAGTGGTGCTTGTGTGGCTCGAGGGCAAGCCCAAGAAGGGTGTCGGTCCGCACGACGTGGCCATATCGCTCGTGAAAGCCACCTTCGAGAGCGGTTTCGTGAAGAACAAAGTGCTTGAATTTGCAGGTCCGGGCGTGAAGAATCTGCCCATAGATTTCCGCAACGGAATAGACATAATGACCACCGAGACCACCTGTTTGAGCAGCATCTGGATTACCGACGAAGAAGTGCGCCACCACTATGAACTGCACGAAAGACCGGAGGACTACCGCGAACTCAAACCCGGCGACGTGGCCTACTACGATGCAATGATACGCGTTGACCTCTCGTCGCAGGAGTCGATGATTGCCCTTCCGTTCCACCCGTCAAATGCCGTGACCATACACGAGTTGCAGGCCGACCCCGAAGGCATACTCGCACGCATAGAAGAAGATGCCAAACGCCGCTTCGGCGACAAGGTTGACGTGCATCTTCTCGACAAGATTATCGATGGCAAAGTGCATGCCGACCAAGGCATCATAGCCGGATGCTCGGGCGGAACCTACGACAACCTGGCCGAAGCTGCCGCCATACTCAAAGGCAAGAGCATAGGCAACGACTATTTCACCGCATCGGCCTACCCGCAGTCTACTCCCGTGTCGATGGCAGTAACGCGCGAAGGCATCACGGCCGACCTCATAGAGGCTGGCGTAGTGATGAAGCCCGCCTTCTGCGGACCGTGTTTCGGAGCCGGCGACGTGCCTTCGAACAACGGCCTGAGCATACGCCACACAACGCGCAACTTCCCCAACCGCGAAGGATCGAAGCCCGGACAGGGACAGCTCTCGCTCGTGGCTCTCATGGATGCACGTTCCATCGCCGCCACAGCGGCAAACGGAGGCGTCATAACCGCAGCCACCGATGTTGACTACGAAAACACCCACAAGCCCTACGTCTACGACGACAAGATTTACAAGTGCCGCGTGTACAACGGCTTCGGACGTGCCGACGAGAGCGTGGCCCTGCGCTATGGACCCAACATCAAAGACTGGCCGGTGATGCACCCCATGCAAGACAACATGCTCGTTGAGCTTGCAGCCGTGATACACGACCCCGTGACCACAACCGACGAGCTCATTCCTTCGGGCGAAACAAGTTCTTACCGCTCCAACCCGCTGAAGCTCTCCGAGTTTGCACTGTCGCGCCGTGTGCCCGAATATGTAGGTCTGAGCAAGCGCATACAGCAGCAGGACAACGAGCGCCGCGAGGGCAACTGCCCGGCACACATAGCCGAAGCACTCGCCAAAGTGGGTGCCAAGGCCGAGAACACGAGCTTCGGTTCGTGCGTGTTTGCCAACCGCCCGGGCGACGGGTCGGCACGCGAGCAGGCCGCATCGTGCCAGAAAGTGCTCGGCGGCGACGCCAACATCTGCTACGAATACGCCACCAAGCGCTACCGCTCCAACTGCATCA
>CAVDJG010000098.1:0-7329 GCA_963609005.1 Acidaminococcaceae bacterium | reverse complement strand
GTTGATAACGTGTTGACAACGGTGTGCACAACTCACAGGTTATCAACATATCCCGGTTCTGCACATGCCTGCTGTGGAGAAGTGAACAGTTTGTTTTGCCGTTGTGCACAAGTTTTCCACATTACCGGTGCAGAAAAACGCAGAAACTTATTAACTTTGCACAATGAATACGCCTGTGTTGAAAACCGTGCTACTGCACTATAAACCAGCGCAAAGATGCCAACAACGCCTGTTGACAGGCGCGCCGCTTGTGTTGACAACTGAAAATGCAAGAAAAACACAAGAAAGTTTTCAACATGCCAACACTGCATCATACATATAATTCTTTTCTTTTAAAAAGAGAAAATAAAGAAATAAAGATAAAAGGATGTTGGCAACCGATAGCGCAACGCCGTGCACCGGCCGACAGGCAGCGCCGCCGCGGCGCGCAAACAAGAAAAAGTAAACAGGCCGCCCTGTGGCAGGCCGCAAAAAAAATAACATTGCAATGAAGAAAGAGTGGATTGAGAAAGGCTGCATCGACGAGCCCGCCGCCGCGGGCCTCGACCTGAAGAAAGAGATACGCCGGCTGTGCCGGGAAAAAGGTGCCGTGCTGCTGGCCCACTACTACACGGTGGGCGAAGTGCAGGAGGTGGCCGACTTCATAGGCGACTCGCTCGCCCTGGCGCGCAAGGCCGCCGACACCGACGCACGCATGATAGTGATGTGCGGCGTGCACTTCATGGCCGAGACGTGCAAGCTGCTCTCGCCGCAGAAGAAGGTGCTCTGCCCCGACCTCACGGCGGGCTGCTCGCTGGCCGACTCGTGCCGCGCCGACGACCTGCGCCAGTACAAGGCCGAACACCCGGGCTACAAGGTGGTGAGCTACGTCAACACCACGGCGGCCGTGAAGGCACTCACCGACGTGGTGGTGACATCGGGCAACGCCAAGCGCATCATCGACACCTTCGCCCCCGACGAGAAGATAATATTCGGTCCCGACCACAACCTCGGATCCTACATCAACGCCGTCACCGGGCGCGACATGCTGCTGTGGAACGGCGGATGCCATGTGCACGAGCGCTTCTCGGTTGACGAGATTCTGCGCCTGAAGGCCGAAAACCCCGGCGCGATGGTGCTGGCACACCCCGAGTGCAAGGGCCCCGTGCTGGCCGCCGCCGACGTGGTGGGATCCACGGCAGTGCTCCTCGAGTATGCCACGGCCCACCCCGAGGGCAAGTATATCGTGGCCACCGAGGCCGGCATACTCTTCGAGATGCAGCGCGCATGCCCCGGCACCGAGTTCATACCCGTGCCGCCCGAGGTGAGCGAAGGATCGCTGGGATGCTCGTGCAACGAGTGCGAATACATGAAGAAGAACACTCTGCTGAAAATCTACAACACGCTCGTAAACGAGTGGCCCGAGGTTGACGTCGACCCCGCCATTGCCGCCGACGCCGTGAAGCCCATTGAGCGCATGCTCGAGCTGAGCTGACGTGCCGACACGCGGCAACAAAGCCGCCCGTGACGTTGCAAAAAGCCGGATTTTTGAGTAACTTTGCACCGCCGTTCCGCATCTTCGCCAAAACGAGGGTGGGGGAGCGGCGCAGTTTTTATAGAAAGAAACACTTATTGCCCACACAACACTATGGACGCAAACAATGCAGACCGGTTCGAGGTGATGGCCCCCGTGGGGTCGCGCGAGAGCCTCGCGGCCGCAATACAGGCCGGCGCCGACTCGGTTTACTTCGGCGTGGAGCAGCTCAACATGCGCTCCCACTCGGCCAACCACTTCACCGTTGACGACCTGCGCGAGATAGCCGCCGAGTGCGCCGAGCACGGCATGAAGAGCTATCTCACGGTGAACACCATAATATATGATTCCGACCTCGCCATGATGCGCAGCATCGTGGATGCCGCCGCCGATGCCGGCGTGTCGGCAGTGATAGCCAGCGACGTGGCCGTGATGCAGTATTGCCGCGAGCGCGGCGTTGAGGTGCACCTCTCCACACAGCTCAACATAAGCAACGCCGAGGCACTCGCCTTCTACGCCCAGTTTGCCGACGTGGCCGTGCTGGCCCGAGAGCTCAACATGGATCAGGTGGAGGCCATACACCGCGAGATAGAGAGCCGCCCCATACTCGGCCCCTCCGGGCAGCCCGTGCGCATCGAGATGTTCTGCCACGGAGCCCTGTGCATGGCCGTGAGCGGCAAGTGCTACATGAGCCTGATGAACACCGGCCGATCGGCCAACCGCGGCGAGTGCATGCAACTGTGCCGCCGGTCGTACACCGTGACCGACAACGAGACGGGCTGCCAGCTCGAGATCGACAACAAATATATAATGAGCCCCAAGGATTTGAAGACAGTGCGCTTCATCGACCGCATGATGCATGCTGGCGTGCGAGTGTTCAAAATCGAGGGAAGGGCACGCGGGCCGGAGTATGTCTACAACGTGGTGCGGTGCTACCGCGAGGCCATACAGGCCGTTGTTGACGGCACCTTCACCGGCGACCGCAAGGACGAGTGGGACCAGCGCCTTGCCGCCGTGTTCAACCGCGGCTTCTGGGACGGCTACTACCAGGGCCAGACCCTGGGCGAATGGAACAGCAACTACGGTTCCAACGCCACCGAACGCAAGGTGTATGTGGGCCGCGGCGTGAAGCACTTCGCCAAGATAGGCGTGGCCGAGTTCACCTGCGAGGCCGCCGAGTTCAGCGTGGGCGACCGCCTGCTCGTCACCGGGCCCACGACGGGAGTGATGTATATCGACGTCGCCGAAATACGCTACGACCTCAAGCCCGTGCCCACGGCACACAAGGGGCAGCACGTGTCGATAGCGGTGCCGGGCAAGATAAGGCCCAGCGACAAACTATTCAAGATTGTAAAGGCCGACCAGTGAACAAACGCTGGCCGCAAAAAACAAACGCAAGAATGACCATAAACGAAACGCAAGACGAAGTTGTCGAGGAGTTCGGCGGCTTCACCGACTGGATGGACAAATACCAACTGCTCATCGACCTCGGATCCGATCTCGATCCGCTCGACGCGCAGTACAAGACAGAGCAGAACCTCATCGACGGCTGCCAGAGCCGCGTGTGGGTGAATGCCGACTACCACGACGGCATCATCGACTTCACCGCCGACAGCGACGCGCTCATAGTGAAGGGCATCATAGCCCTGCTCATAAGGGTGCTGAGCCACCACACACCGGCCGAGATTGCCGGGGCCGACCTGTATTTCATAGAGCGCATAGGGCTGAAAGACCATCTCTCGCCCACACGCTCCAACGGCCTGCTCGCCATGGTGAAGCAGATACGGCTCTACGCTCTCGCCTACAAGGCACGCGAGGAGGCCGCAGCAAGCCATCAAGAGGCTAAATGAGCACACGATGGAATGGATTGACTCGCTCTTCTTCGACAGCACCGCCGTGCAAACCGTCACGCTGCTGTCGCTCATCGTGGCCCTGGGTACGGCCTTCGGCAAACTGCACATAAAGGGCATCTCGCTCGGCGTGGCCTTCGTGTTCTTCATGGGCATCGTGGCCGGAAGCACCGGGCTTAGCTCCGACGCGCGCATGCTCAGCTTCGCCGAAACCTTCGGTCTGTCGCTCTTCGTCTATGCCCTCGGCCTGCACGTGGGCCCCAACTTCTTCGCACTCATGCGCAGCGAGGGCATGTCGCTCAACCTCTGGGGCCTGGCCATAATCCTGCTCGGCACCGCAATGGCCCTGCTTCTGTGCCTCGTGACTCCTGTAGGCATCACCGACATGGTGGGCATACTCTGCGGAGCCACCACCAACACGCCGGCACTGGGAGCTGCCCAGCAGGCACTCGCGGCCGCACACCTGCCCAGTAGCGGCGCGGCACTGGGCTGCGCCGTCACCTATCCGCTCGGAGTGGTGGGCGTGATATTCGCCATGATACTGCTGCGCCGCTTCTTTGTGAAACCCGCCGACCTGGAGCCGCGCCACGCCGCCGACGAAGACAACACCTACATAGCGCAGTTTGTGGCCATCAACCCGGCCATAGCAGGCAAGACAATAGCCGAAATATCCTACATGACGCACCGCCACTTCATAGTGTCGCGCGTGTGGCGGGGCGGAAAGGTTATCGTGCCGCTGGCTAACACCGTGATGCACATCAACGACAACGTGCTCGTGGTGACCACCCGCGACGAGGTGGCCGCAATGGAAATACTCTTCGGCGAGCGCGTGCAGAAAGACTGGAACCGCGAGAAGATAGACTGGAATGCCATTGATGCCAGCGTGGAGAGCCGCGTGATTGTGGTGACGCGCACGGCACTCAACGGAAAAGCACTCGGCGGACTGCACATGCGCGAGACCTACGGCGTCAACGTGTCGCGCGTGATGCGAGGCGACATAAAGCTGCTTGCCACCGACAGCCTGCGCCTGCAGTATGGCGACCACGTAACGGTGGTGGGCAAACCCGAAGACATCGACCACGCCGAGAAGTTCCTCGGCAACGCCATACAGGTGCTCAACGAGCCCAACATCGGGGCAATACTTTTCGGCGTGTTCCTCGGAATGGCGCTCGGAATGGTGCCCATAGCACTGCCCGGAATGTCGGGTTCGGTGAAGCTCGGCATAGCCGGCGGACCCATAATAGCCGGCATCGTGGTGGGAGCACTCGGTTCGAGGGTGCATTTCATAAGCTACACCACGCGCTCGGCGTCGCTCATGCTGCGCAAGCTCGGCCTCTCGCTCTATCTCGCGTGCCTCGGTCTGGTGGCCGGAAAGGATTTCCTTGCCACCGTGGTGCGCCCCGAAGGACTGCTTTGGGTGGCAATAGGCTTCGCCCTCACCGTGCTGCCCGTGATCATAGTGGCCGCCGTGGCACTGCGCACACACAAGTTCGACTTCGGCACAATATGCGGCTTCGTGTGCGGAGCCATGGCCAACCCCATGGCACTGAGCTATGCCAACGACACACTGCACGGCGACCGCGCCTCGGTGGCCTACACCTCGGTTTATCCGTTGGGCATGTTCATACGCGTGGTGATAGCGCAGATAATAATAATGTGCGTGATATAATGAAGGCTGCCCGGGGCAGACTCCTTTACAGTGCGGCCCTGCGGGCGCGTGACGGACAAGCTGCCGCCACACGGCGCAGGGCCGCACGGCGTTAAGAAAAGACCTTCTTTGCAGCCCGAAAACAGAATTTTTACAGAATCGTGCCTTAACTTGGCAACCGCAACAAATAAAACCTATATATGGAAAACAGACAACTGCGCACGGCCGCCGTGGCCGTGGCTATCGTGGCGGCGGCAATGCTGCTGCCGTTTCTCGGCCTCACCGACTTCACGACAAAGGGCGAGCCGCGCGAGGCGGTGGTGGCTCTCTCTATGATCGACCAGCACAACTTCGTGCTGCCGGTAAACAACGGCGGCGACATTCCCTACAAACCGCCTTTCTTCCATTTCTGCATCGCCCTGCTATCGCCGCTCACCGGCGGCGTGGACGAATACTCGTCGCGGCTGCCGTCGGCCCTGGCGCTCATCGCAATGGTGGTGGGCTGCTTCGTGTTCTATGCCCGCCGCCGCAGCATGGGACTGGCTTTCCTGGGCGCGGCGCTCACGCTCACCTCGTTTGAGGTGCACCGCGCAGGCACGGTGTGCCGTGTAGACATGATGCTCACGGCTTTCGTGGTGGGCGCTCTGCTGCTCTTCTACCGGTGGCAGGAGCGCGGCGGGCGCACGGCACTGCTCCTTGCCGTGCTGTGCATGAGCGGGGCGGTGCTCACCAAAGGTCCGGTGGGCTTCGTGCTGCCGTGCCTCGTCATGGTGGTGTTCACATTGCTGCGCGGCGGACGGGTGCTGCCCACCTTGGCACGCTACGCCGCCTTTGCCGTAATGTCGTGCCTGCTGCCCGCCGTGTGGTATTGGGCGGCGTGGAAACAGGGCGGCGACAGTTTTCTGCAGCTCGTGTATGAGGAGAACATAGGGCGCATGACGGGCACGATGAGCTATGAGTCGCACGCCCATCCCTTCACCTACAACTTCGTGGCAATGATAAGCGGATGGGCTCCGTGGACTTTGCTCTGCCTTATGTCGCTCTTCGTCTTGCCGTGGAAGAAAGCTCGGGCACGCATCTCGGGCGGTTGCCGTGAGAAAAAGGAAGGATCGTGTGTGCGGCGTTTTGCCTCGGGCATGATGGCAAAGGCGCGATCGTGCGATGCCGTGTGGCTCTTCACCTGGCTGTCGGCCGTGCTCGTGTTCGTGTTCTACTGTCTGCCGTCGAGCAAGCGCAGCGTCTATCTGCTGCCGTGTTATCCCTTTGCCGCCATGCTCCTGGCACGCTACATGGTGTGGCTATGGGAGTCGCGCCGCCGATGGCCGGGCGTGGCATTCACTATCACGGTGGCCGTTTTGGCCTTGGTTGCGGCCCTGGCGTTTGCGGCAGTGCGCTGCGGACTGGTGGCAGACACCGTGTTCCACGTCAGCCACTCAGCCTCCAACGGTGGCATGATCTACTCCATGCGCTACGGCACTATGGGCTTTGCCTCGTGTTGCGCCATACTGCTTTCGGCCGTGTCGGCACTCTGCGCCGTGTTGGTGGTGAGCCGCCGGCGTCTGCGCGAGAACACCCTTCTTATGATGTCGGCCGCCAGCGTGCCCGTGATCACGCTCATGATGGCCCTCGACGCGGCCTACCAGCCTGCCGTGATGAACGGCAAGTCGCTGCGTCCTATGGCCGCTTACATTGAAAAGAATTTCGGGGGCGAGAATCTGTATTCGTATATCGAGGCCCCGATGATGCATTTCTTCGGCGCCAACTTCTATCTTGGCGACCGCATAAAGGAGTTTGAGCAGACGCGCAAGGTGCAGGACAAAAACACCAATCAGACAGTGGAGCAGTGCCGCACGCCGATAGAAGGTGTGCTCATAGTGCCCGAAAACGACTTCGGAAAGTTGGCGGCGCGCCACAAAGACTACCGTTTCACGCGCGTGTCGGTGCTCCGCGGCCGCGTGAGCGAGGTGAAGGGCGACGTGGGGTTCTATCGGTTCAAGCTCGAGAAAATGCCTGAGGGCAACGAATGAAACGGAAAACCGCGGTGAAGAAAAAGCAATATCGCGGACACCAATGGTTTTGCAATGTCGCCGGACACCAATAAATTGGAATTGTACCCCAAGCCCTGTAAGGGCGCAACATAAAAGCCCAGGGTGAGGAGGGAGCAGAGCGACCGACGTAACCCTGGGTAAACGGGATGTGGTAATGGTGGACTGAAAGTTCACCACAATACGCAACAAACTGGTGTGCGAATGGTGCATTAATGGTTGTGCTGACCTTACAGGCCAGCCTTGATGCAAACACATTACCCAGGGTTACGC
>CAVDJG010000097.1:0-7351 GCA_963609005.1 Acidaminococcaceae bacterium | reverse complement strand
CTGGATGAACTACATGATACCCGAAACCGAGCAAGACTACAACACGGCTGTCGTGGTGGGTCCCGACCCCTCGGGCGCAATCTTGGCACAATAACCATCATAAGAAACCAAAACCGAACAATTATGGCAAAGAAAAACATAAATAACATGCTCGGCACGCTGCTCGCCGCAGTGCTCGCCGTGGCATTCACGGCATGCTCCGACAGCGACAGCTATGAGCGGGCCGGAAAGGTGGCCGAGGGTAACGCCGCCGCCTACTTCGCTTCTTCAAACAAGGCAAGCGAGGTGCTCACCCCCGCAGAATATGCCGACCACCAGTCGTTCAAGATCACGGTGAAGCGCAACAACACTGCCGGCGACGTGTCGGTGCCCGTTGTCGTGGATTATGCCGACGCCGTGTTCTCCTTCCCCTCCGAGGCAGTTTTCAAGGATGGGGAGGCTGAAACGTCGATAGAGGTGGGATGCCCCAACCTCGAAGAGGCCAAGACCTACCGTTTCTCCATTCACCTGGCCGAGGAAAACACCAATCCCTACCTTGCAACCGACGGTTCGCCGGTGTTCTGCTACAGCATCCTCGTGGCCAAATGGGTAAAGGTGGTGAGCCGGGCACAAATGTTATGGAACAAGTCGGAGTTCTCAACATCCTACTCCGACATATACTGGCTGCAAGGACAAAACCGTTTCCGCATAGAAAACTTCCTCGGTTCGGGCATCGATCTGCAGTTCTACATCGTGGCACAGGACAAGGAAGACACGAGCAACTACTCCATTGACAACTTCAACGCCGACGACCGCACCACATGGCACGGGGCATTTGTGCCCTACGACCACTACATTGCCGACCCCTACGGAGGCTCCTACTGGTATCTTATGAGCGATGCCGAAAACGAGATATACGCTTCGTGGTATCCCGACGGAGAAAGCAAACACGGCATAGAATACATCAACTTCTACAACAGTTTCACATCGGAAACCTACGCTTCGATTGACATGCGGGGCTCTACAACGACCTACGCCGCGTTCTTCACGCCTTACATCTACTACACCGACGGCACGAAATCGGGCTACACCTATCTCTTCATGTACTGGGATTCAAGCAATATCCCGGCCGACGAGTAATGCGACAGGCATCGGCAGGGCTGCCTCTGCAGCTCTGCGGGCAGCCAAACGGAAACATTTCAAAACCAGAAACTACTTATGAAAAAGTGTAAATCTACAATATCAAGGTTGGCAATGCTGCTCATCGCAGCGCTGATCGGCACGGCGGCACTCACTTCGTGCAGCGACGACGACACCAAAACCCCACTGGCGCAGCCCAGCATAGCAGAGGGAGCAAAGACAGTAAGCTCGCTGGCTTTCAGTTGGCAGCCGGTGAGCGGAGCCTCGCAGTATGCCTACGAACTGTATGACAGCGACCAGAATGTGGTGCTGGCCAACGTCACGCAGGCCACCTCGGTGCTGGCAACAGGCCTTAAACCCAATTCGGAATACACATTGAAGGTGTGGGCCTACTCGCCCATCGACGGCAAAAACACCACTTCGCCCATAGCAACGATAACCGCAACCACCGACAGCCAGATAAAGCTCGGCACGCCGGCAACGCCCGAAACCGAGACGACAAGCGGCGGAGTGACCATCACTTGGCCTGCCGTGGAACACGCCACAAGCTACCGTTACACCTATGTAAAGGACGGAACGACAGTGAGCGGAGAGACCACTACCAACAGCGTGACGCTCACCGGACTCTCGAAAGGATCCTACACCATAAGCATCGTGGCCACAAGCACCGACGAAGCCTACATCGATTCCGACCCCATAACATTCACCTTCGAGTGCACCAAGGCCGAGATATGGCGCGCAAAAGGCACCTACACGGCGGCAAACCTCGACGGAAAGAAGTTCAACGCCGAGATTGTGGCCTACGACGACGGCTCCTACACCATTGAAAATCCCTACGGCGTGAACGGCCTCTCAATATCGTTCTCAACCACCGACGGCACCACCGAGATAACGCCAGTGGGTTCTTACAGCTCGGGAGGCTACGAATTCTTCTGGGTGACATACGAATATGAGATGGGAATGTACTGCAGCGGCGGCTATTCAAGCTTCGAGGGCAACAGCAAGAAGGGCGAGGTGTATTTCTACGCCATTCTCTACGATGCCGACGGCAACGAGTTGGGATCGGGAGGCTACGACACCTTCACCTGGGGCGGCACCAGCACCACCACCATCGACGACCTCGTGGGCACCTATGCGGCAGCAACCACGGCCTACGACAAGTTCTCTTCCGACTGGACTTTGCAGGAGGTGAGCCGCACCGACAACGTGACAATATCGAAAAACAGCGACGGAACGCTCAACATATACAACTTCTACGGTTGGGAGGAGAACTTCACCGGTACCGTTGACCTTGATGCCCAGACGATAACCATACAGCCCACGACATGGGCTACATACTACACCTTCGCCGACGTGTCGTCAAGTTCCACACCGGTGGTGGCCTCGTTCGACGACAACCTCACCATAACCGTGCAGAACTTCACGGCATGGTATGGCTCCAACTACTATATAGAGAGCGATGCCCGTTGCGTGTTGACCAAGAAATAGGACACACACTTGACAACCAATATGAACAGAAAAACCGTAATGACAGTAGTCCTTTCGATGGCAGTGGCGGCAGCCTCGGCCACAGAACGGACCTACCAGCAAAAACGCGGCATTGCCGAGCAGCTTCTCGGCGGTGCCGCACAGTTGAGGAAATCGCCGTCGCAGGGCAGCGCGAAAGAGGAGATAAAGGCCCTCTCCACCACCGCAACTTATACCGTCATGGGATATGACGGCGGCGGTTTCGCCATAATCGCCAACGACGATGCCAACGATGCCGTGGTGGGCTACTCGCCCACGTCGCGCTTTGCGGCCGATGTCCCGGCACTGAAATGGTATCTCTCGCTCGCCGAGAAGTCGCTGTCGGCCGAAGCCAAGCCCATGCGTGCAGGCATACCCGACGGTTGCCGCGAGTCGGTGAGCCACCTCCTTACCACGCAATGGAGCCAGGACGATCCTTACTGGAGCAAGTGTCCCACCGACTGGAGGGGCAACCGCTGCTACACCGGATGCGTGGCCACGGGCATGGCACAGATAATGCGCTACTATAAATACCCGTCGAGCGGCATCGGCAAAGACACCATATACTACAACAACCAGCCGTATGTGGCCGATTTCGGAAACACTTCATACGACTGGGACAACATGCCCGACACCTACACCGGCTCCTACACCGTGGCGCAGAAGCTGGCAGTGGCCACGCTCATGTATCATTGCGGCATAGCATCCAACATGAACTACAGCCCCAACGGCAGCGGAGCCTACCTCAGCGACGCCACCCAAGGCTTGGCTAACCACTTCGGCTACATCGCGAAATACTACGGCTACAAGGATTATCCCGAGGAAAACAACTACGACGATGCCGCCTGGCGCGAGGTGATCTACCGCGAACTGAGCGCAAACCACCCCATACTCTATGCCGGAGCATCAACGGTCAACGGCGTAGAAAACATCAGTTCCCACGCGTTTGTGCTCGACGGCTACGACACCAAGGGCTATGTGGGCGTGAACTGGGGCTTCGGCGGAGCCGGCGACGGCTATTTCTCGCTCGACGTAATGGAGTGTGCGGCCTACACACCGGCTGAGGAATACTCCATCTACCACGAGATGGTGGTGATACACCACCCCGACGAGGGCGCAATAGACTACACTCTCGCGCCCACAGGCATATCGCAGATTGAGGCAAATGCCACCGGCGGCGACGGCATGACACGCGTCTACGACACATCCGGCCGCCTCGTGTGCTCGCAGCCTGCTGCCACATTCACCACGGCCGGCACCGGATTGCACGGCGTGTACATAGTGAAGAGCGGCGGCACAACGCGCAAAATAGTATTGCAGTGAAACCAATTATAGGGCAGGGCAGGGCCGGGCGTGGCTCTGCCGCAGCCCTAAGAGTTATAAAAATTAAAACGATAAGATTATGATTAAGAAATTTACTCTCGCGGTTTTTGCCGCAGTTGCAAGCCTCACGGCAAGCGCATCAGTGACAAATGTTTCCGACCTTGCAGGCAGCTACACACCGAGTGCCTCGGGTTACGAATACATGTCGGCCTATGCCTGGACATCCATGGCCGACAAAGTGTACACCGTTGAAATCGCCGACAACTCCGACGGAACGGTGACAATAAGCAATATGCTCGACTTCGGCGAGGAGTTTGTGGGCACGGTAGACCTCTCGGCCAAGACAATCACCATTGAGCCGACATTGTTTGCTACCTACTACACCCTGGCCAACACCACCGACACCACCGCAGTGGTGGGAACTTTCGACGACGAAGGCACAATCACGTTTGAAAACTTCAGCGCCTACTGGAGCACATACGAGTATATGTATGATGCCAAAGTGGTGCTCACCAAGGCTCACATCACCGCAGAATGGACTGCCGAAGGCACGTCGACCTACTACAACGGCGACAACATCTACCACTCGGGCAAGGGCATTATCACCAAGTATGCTGGTTCTACCAGCTACCAGTATGGTGTAACACTCGATGGCGAAAACGCAAATCCTTCTGAACTCCTATTCCGCATCGAGGCCGACTCTGTTGTTATCGCCAACGGAATACAGACTGCCGGCTACACTGGCGGCTACTTCAACGATGTTTACGACGGCAACGACGAGGTATGGTTCGACTACGACCCCGCCTACGGCGCATCGTTCTCGGGCGACAAGGACGGCGGCACGCTCACTCTCTATCACTATGCCTACCCGTTCGAAGCCACCGAAGCAGAGGAGTATGAGGGCAAGTATGTGTTCCAGTGGGGCACTGCCAACGGCATAAGCACAGTAGATGCCGACGCAAAGAAGGCCGACTCTGCCGTTTACGACCTCTGCGGACGTCGTGTTGCCAAACCGTCGGCACACGGCATCTACATCAGCGGCGGCAAGAAATTCGTGGTGAAATAACCACCTTTAAGGCCACGTTATGAAAGCCGTTTTCGCGTCCTTCATCTCCGCACTGCTCCTCGCCGTGCCGTCAAATGCGCAGCAATGCGCCACGGCAGGGGGCAGCCACGCCTGTGCGGAGGTGTCGCCTGTGCCCGAGGGATGCCTTCCCGAGGTGCCGGCGCTCATGTCAACCACATGGGACCAGGGCGAGCCTTACTACAACCTCACACCCACCGACTCTGCCGGCACGCACTGCCGCACGGGCTGCATAGCCACCTCGCTGGCGCAGATAATGCACTATTACCGGTGGCCCGAGCACACTGCCGACGGCACACGCATCGACTGGGACAACATGCTCGACTCCTATGCAGCAGCCTACACGGCCGCGCAGGGCGAGGCCGTGGCCTTGCTCATGGAGCGGTGCGGGCGTGCCGTTGACATGCACTACGGTGTGGGGGTGAGCGTTTCCTATCCCAAGGAAACGGCAGTGGGCGTTGTGCGCGACTTCGGCTACATTGTGAAAGACTTCGGCTACCGCGACTATCCGCACAATCCCAACTACGATCCGCAGGAATGGAAAGCGGTGGTCTACCGCGAACTGAGTGCCGGCCACCCCGTGCTCTACGGCGGCACATCCTACAAGCACGGCAAGGATCGTTACTACTCGCACTCGTTTGTGATCGACGGATACGACCGTGCGGGGCGAGTGCACGCCAACTACGGCTTCGGAGGCAAGGGCGACGGCTATTTCGACATAGACAGTCTGCCCATGCTATACGATGATGTGGACGAGAACTTCGACACCTACCAGACCCTGGTGGTGCTGCACCGCCCGCAAGACGGCCCCATAAGCTACACGCTCGCGCCTATTGCGCACGGCGGAGAAGCCGACTCACGGCGCGGCGCACAACCGTAGCCACTACACTGCAACAACGCGAAAGCGGAGAGCTGAGGGCATTGCCCCGGCTCTCCGCTTTCTGTTTTTGTGCCAAAAGGTGCGGCAACGTTGCGCGCCGCCCGTGTAAGGCTTATTTCTTTCTCGGTTTGCGGCGTGCCCAACCCTCCTCGCTGAAGTCGGGTTCGTCGCCCACAAGCTCTATTCTCTCGCCGGTGAAAAACTGCCGCCAGTCGTCCTTGCGTCCGCTTTCCTTGCGTGCTGCCCCGCGCGATCCGCGCTGCGACCGGTTCATGCCCTGCTCCTCGTTGCGGCGCTTCGACCGCTTTTCGTAGCGGGCGAAGCCGTCGTCGCCATCCTTGCGCGTGCGCTTTGCCGGGCGTGCATCGCCCTTGCGGCGTGAGGCCGGTGCTGCCCCCGTGCCGTCGGCGTCGTTGCAGCGCACCTGGCGTCCGCGGTAGGTGGTGCCGTCGAGTGCCCGCATCACCTTGTCGGCGTCCTGCTCGGGCACCTCAATGTAGCTTATGCGCGCCAGCAGGTCGATGTGTCCCACCTCCTGTCGGCCGTGCACATGGCGGTTGATGAACTGCATCACCTCGCCGGGATAGAACCCGTCGTCCTTGCCGAGGTTTATGAAAAGCCGCTTGAAGCCTGCCTCGGCCGTGCGTTTCTCGCGTTTGCGGCCGTCGGTCTTGCGATCGGCACGCTCGCGTGTGGTCGAGGGTTTCACTATTTCGGGCGCGTCGGCATAGTATTTGAGGAAGCGTCCGAATTCGAGCGACACTATCTTCTTCAAAATGTCCTCCTTGTCGAAATACTCGAAGTGGCGGTTTATGTCGTCCATGAACGGCGCTATCTGATCGTCGTCTACGTCGGCCTTCTCAATCTCGTCAATGGCCTTGAAGAGCTGCTTCGAGCATATCTCCTGCGGAGTGGGCAGCGTGCCGTCCACGAAGTCCTTGCCTATGGTGCGCTCTATGGCCTTCACCTTGCCCTTTTCCTTGGTGTGTATGATGCTTATCGAGGTGCCCTTCTTTCCGGCGCGCCCCGTGCGTCCCGATCGGTGAGTGTAGCTCTCGATGTCGGCCGGCAGTCCGTAGTTTATCACATGCGTCAGGTCGTCAACGTCAAGTCCGCGTGCCGCCACGTCGGTGGCCACGAGAAGCTGCGTTATGTGCTGCCTGAATTTCTGCATGGTTATGTCGCGCTGCTGCTGCGAGAGGTCGCCGTGCAGCGGTTCGGCGTTGTAGCCGTCGCGTATAAGTTTGTCGGCCACCTCCTGTGTTTCGGCCTTGGTGCGGCAGAAGATGATGCCGTAGATGCGCGGATAGAAGTCAACCACGCGCTTCAGGGCCAGGTATTTGTCCTTGGCGCTCACCATGTAGTAGATGTGGTTCACGTTTTCGGCCCCCTCGTTGCGGCTTCCCACCACTATTTCCTTGTGGTCGTGCAGGTAGTTG
>CAVDJG010000096.1:0-7356 GCA_963609005.1 Acidaminococcaceae bacterium | reverse complement strand
ACGCTGCACTGTGTGGCTCGACTTGTTGATGATTTGGAAATACTGGCTCATGTCCCAAATGTCGCGTGCGACGAGTGCCTTGAACTGCAACTTGAGCTGCGGCATGGTGAGGCGCAGCTCATTGTCGTCGCGCGGCAGGAGTTTCTGATCGGCAGCCTTGGCCACCATGGAGTCGATTTCGGCCTGCGGCACCTCGAAACCGCGGTCAAACGCGCCGAAATCGGCATAGCGCCGGCGCAGCTCCTTGCGGTGTTCGTCGGCATAGTGCAGCGTGGCGTTGACGATGATGCCGCGTGCCGCGAGCTGACGGTGGAACGATGTGTACTGCATTGTGTCGAGCGGCACGAAGTGGTCGGGCATTATTCCGCCTCCGCCATACACCACACGATGGCGGCGCAGGGTGTAGCACTTGAGCGAGTCGGCGAAGTGTATGGAGTCGGCCGAGTAGAGTTCGCCGTGCTTGAAACGCTTCTCTATGTCCTGGGCATAGTCTTCTATGTCGCCTTTCTGATAGGGTTTCTGTATGCAGCGGCCTGCCGGCGTGTAGTAGTGGGCAACGGTGAGGCGCATCATGGAGCCGTCTTCAAACTCTATTGGGCGCTGCACGAGGCCCTTGCCGAAGGTGCGCCGCCCCACGATGGTGCCGCGGTCCTGGTCTTGCAGGGCGCCGCTCACGATTTCGGCAGCCGATGCCGTGTATTCGTTTACGAGCACCACGACCTTGCCCGAGAGCATGCTGCCGTTGCCGCGAGCGCGGTATTCCTGCCTCGAGGCGGCGCGGCCCTGCGTGTAGACAATGAGGTCGCCTTTCTTCAGAAACTCGTTGGCTATCTGGGCAGCGGCCTGCAGATAGCCTCCGCCGTTGTCCTGGAGGTCGATGATGATGTCGCGCATGCCGTTGCGGCGCAGCGAATCGACCGCAGTCATGAACTCGCCGTAGGTGGTGGCCCCGAAACTGCCTATGCGCACATAGCCCACTCCGGGGCTTATCATGTAGGCGGCGTCGAGCGTGTTGACGGGTATCTTGTCGCGCACAACCTCGAAGGTGAGCATGTCGGGCACGCCACGGCGCACCACGCCGAGCTTTACCTTGGTGCCGCGAGGCCCGCGCAGACGGCGCATTATCTTGTCGCGCGGCATCTTCACGCCCGCAATGGCGGTGTCGTTGACGGCCACTATGCGGTCGCCGGCGAGTATTCCCTTCTTGGCCGACGGCCCCTTGGGCGTGGGCTGAATAACGAGAAGCGTGTCGTTGACCATGTTGAACTGCACGCCTATGCCGTCGAACGAACCTTGCAGAGGCTCGTTCATGGCCTTGGTTTCGCGTGCCGTGGTGTAGGAGGAGTGCGGGTCGAGCTTCTTGAGCATCCCGCGTATGCCGTCCTCAACGAGTTCCTGCTCAGCAACGGAATCGACATAGAGGTTGCTTATGGCCATTTCGGCTATCTGAAGCTTGCGTGCCGGACTGTTTTCGCCGAAGTTGAAGCGCAGCTGCGCGGCAGCCGCAAGCGGTAAAAAAAGAAGCAGCGCCATGATGGCTGCCGCTGCTTTGGTGTGGTGTGGTTTCATAATTGTGTTGTCTTTCAGTCGTCAATGAGGTTCTTGTCGTCCTCGGGCAGGTCTTCTTCAACCACGAGATTGTCGATGATGAAGTTCTGCCGCTCCATGGTGTTCTTGCCCATGTAGTATTCGAGAAGCTTCTGCACCTGGTCGGTCTTGTGCAGTGTTACCTGCTCGAGGCGCATGTCGGGACCTATAAAATGCACGAATTCGTCGGGCGAGATTTCGCCGAGACCTTTAAATCGGGTTATCTCCGGGTCGGGACCGAGGTCGTGTATGGCCCGCTGCCGCTCTTCGTCGCTGTAGCAGTAGCGCACGATGAAGTCGCCCTTGCGCTCCTTTCCGGTGAGACGGGCGTCGGCCTCGGCCACCACCTTCTTGTCCTTCACCTTGGTGCGGCGGTTGCGCACGCGGAAAAGCGGTGTCTGCAACACATACACATGGCCTTTCTTTATGAGGTCGGGGAAGAACTGCAGGAAGAAAGTAATGATTAGCAGGCGTATGTGCATGCCATCGACATCGGCATCGGTGGCCACGATCACCTTGTTGTAGCGCAGTGTGTCGAGCCCGTCCTCAATGTCGAGGGCTGCCTGAAGGAGGTTGAATTCCTCGTTTTCATACACCACCTTCTTGGTGAGGCCGAACGAGTTGAGCGGTTTTCCGCGCAGGGAGAACACGGCTTGGGTGTTCACGTCGCGGCTCTTGGTGATTGAACCGCTTGCCGAGTCGCCCTCGGTGATGAATATAGAGGAGTCTTCCTTGCGGTCGTTCTTGGCGTCGGAGTAGTGTATGCGGCAGTCGCGCAGCTTGCGGTTGTGCAGGTTGGCCTTCTTGGCACGCTCCCGTGCTATCTTGGTTACGCCCGCCATGGCCTTGCGTTCGCGCTCGCTCTCGGTTATCTTCTGCTGCATTGTCTCGGCAACGTCGGCATGTATGTGCAGGAAGTTGTCCACTTCGCGCTTCACGAAGTCGCCCACGCACTTGTTTATGCTCTCGCCTCCGGGCGACATCTGCTGCGATCCGAGCTTTATCTTGGTTTGGCTCTCGAACATCGGCTCCTCTACGTTGATGGCAATGGCTGCCACCAGACCGTTGCGGATGTCGGTGTACTCGTAGTTCTTCGAGAAAAATTCCTTTATTGTGCGCGCTATGTGCTCCTTGAACGCGCTTTGGTGGGTTCCGCCCTGGGTGGTGTGCTGGCCGTTTACGAATGAGTGATACTCCTCGCCATACTGGTTGGTGTGGGTGAAAGCTATCTCTATGTCGTCGCCCTTCATGTGTACGATGGGATAGAGCGGGTCGGTTGTCATGGTGTCGGTGAGCAGGTCGGCGAGGCCGTTGCGCGAGATTATGCGGCGGCCGTTGTACATTATGGTGAGGCCGGAGTTGAGATAGGTGTAGTTGCGGAGCATTGTTTCCACGATGTCGTCGTGGAACGAGTAGCCGGTGAAGAGTGTCGGGTCGGGCTCGAAGAATATATAGGTGCCGTTTTCGTCGGTGGTGTCGCCGGTGGTATCGGCTTTCAGCTCGCCTTTCTCAAACTGCAGCGTGCGCACCTTGCCGTCGCGGAAGGAGCTTACGGTGAACTTTGCGCTGAGGGCATTGACTGCCTTCACGCCCACGCCGTTGAGCCCGACGCTCTTCTTGAATGCCTTGGAGTCGTATTTTCCGCCGGTGTTGAGCACCGAGACGGCCTCGACAAGCTTGCCCTGGGGTATGCCGCGGCCGTAGTCGCGCACCGACACGCGCAGACGGTCGTCTACATCTACCTCGATGCGCTTGCCGGCGTTCATCTTGAACTCGTCGATGGAGTTGTCAACAACCTCCTTCAACAACACGTAGATGCCGTCTTCGGGCAGGTTTCCGTCGCCCAGACGGCCTATGTACATACCGGGACGGGTGCGCACGTGCTCCATGTCGGAGAGGTGGCGTATGTTCTCGTCGGTGTAGGTTACTGCATTCTGTTCGTTCATTTTTGCTTCAATTGGCACTTGGCGTTTGTTTGCGGCGGCGCGGCGGTGCGGGTGTGGGCCGCCGTTGTGCCGCGGCTTACTTTATGTCCCGCTTGTAGCACTTGCGGCGCTTGTGCTGCACGGGGTCGAGCGGGCCCCACTGGTTCTGCACCTTCTCGTTGGTTTCCATCTCGACATGGGTCTCGCCCCACTCGAAACCGTATTCCTGGTAGCGCGGGATGAGGTCGTAGAAGAGCAGCGCATTGGCTCCCTTTGAGCGGTATTCGGGCAGCACGCCCACGAGAAGCAGGTCAACGACCTTGGTCTTGTGGCGCTTGAGTGCCTGCACGATGTGCCACCACCCGAAGGGGAAGAGCCGTCCGCGGCGGCATTTCTGCAATGCCTTGGTGAGCGAGGGAATGGTTATGCCCACTCCCACCACCTTGTTGTCGGCGGTGGAATCCTCGATGATTGTGACGAGGTCGAGGTCGGCCATGGGGAAATACATGTTGACATACTGGTCGATTTGCCTGTCGGTGAGCGTGGAATATCCGTAGAGGTTGTCGAACGTGGCGTTGATGATGTCGAATATCTTGCGCCCGTAGCCTCCGGCAAACACGTCTTTCTTGGTGAGTTTCTTCACGCGCAGGCCGTAGCGTGTCTGTATCATCTGGGCCACCTTTGCATATTTCTCGGGTATTTTCTCGGGCACATAGAGTTTGTACTCCACGTAGTTGTTGTCGACAACCCAACCCGGCATGGCCTCGATGTGCTGCGGGTAGTAGGGGTAGTTGTAGAGCGTGGCCATGGTGCCGAGCTCTTCGAAGCCGAAGGTGAGCATGCCCTCGGGGTCCATGTCGGTGAAGCCGAGCGGACCGACAATCTCGGTCATGCCGTGCGAACGGCCGTAGTCTTCGACCGCCTTTATGAGCGCGGCCGACACTTCGCGGTCGTCAACGAAGTCGATCCAGCCGAAACGCACCTGGCGGCACTTCCACTTCTCGTTGGCGTGGTGGTTGATTATGGCTGCCACGCGGCCCACCATCTTGCCGTCGCGGAAGGCCATGAAATACTCGGCCTCGCAGAAATCGAACGCGGCGTTGCGGTCTTTGCGCAGGGTGTTCACCTCGTCGGTGTAGAGGTTGGGCGCGTCGTAGGGACTGTCTTTGTAAAGGTCGTAATGGAAATCGATGAAAGTGCTGAGGTCGGCACGCGACTCCACTTTCCTTATTTCAACTGATGCCATGTGGTGTAAGTTTTCTTCATTTCTTGACGGCCGCACGGCGCTGATTGGCGCACGCGTTGCCGGCCATTGTGTTATGGTATAGTCTCTTTAAAATTGCAAAAGTACTGAAATTAAGCATAAAGCGCAAATTATGCACATTATTTTATGATAGTTTTTCACTTTCGCGCCAACAACAGCACATGGGTGCCGTCGGCGGCGGTGGTGGCGAATATGTAGGAGTCGCCACCGTCGGCGAGTTTCAGGCGGCGGCGCAGCGCGTCGGCCGAGATCGGGAAGTTGCGCACGGCCACGTTGGCACGGGTAACGTTGCCGAGGGCGGCACGCAGCATGCGGCGGTTCATCGTGCTGACGGCATAGACAGTGAATTTGCGCCCGGGGAAATCGGCACACATCTCCCGCGAAAAGAACAGATGACTGTTGGCGGCGACGGCCGAGAGCGAGTAACGGCGGGCGAGCAGGCCGAAGCATCCGGCCTTCATGACGGCCGCTCCGGGCTCATATAGGCAGAAGGGCGGTTGTGGCAGCGGCGCCACCGGCACGATCTGCGGCGGCAGTGTGCCGCCGGACGCTGCCTTGAAAGCGAAGGTGTGCACGCCGGGCAGCGGCTGACTGGCATCCGACGCGGTATTTGCCGAGGCATTGGGCACGTCGGCGCACACCACATCTACGGCATCGTCGGCCGGAAGCGGGCAGCCCGGTGCCGTGCAAGGCGTTGCCCCCGGGGCAAGGCGCGACATGTGGGCCACGATGAGCAGTTCCTTGCACTCGCCGCCCACCGACACGATGTGCACCTCGCTCACCGCAGGCCCGAGGTCGGCTACGGCCTTGTGCCAGTCGAGCATGGGCGAGAGCTTTATCACCACGAGGCGCGCCTTGGCCGCAAGCAGCGGCATGAGTGCGGCGGCATCGGGCGTGCAGTCGGCAATGGCCACGGTCTTTGAGCCGTGGGTGTCGCGCCGCGCCGGGTCGAGAAACACCACGGTGTGCGGCTCCATACGCTCGAGTTGGTCTTCGGCCTGGGCACACGTCACGGTGGCATGCGTCAGTGCCAGCCGGCCGAAGTTGTGCGAAGCCACGCGGCAGAGGTGATCGTCGCGCTCAACATAGGAGGCACGGCCGAAAAGAGGGGCAAGGAAAGAGAAGTCGACGCCGAAGCCGCCGGTGAGGTCGGCAAGGGTGGCTTCGCTGCGCGACACGCCCAAATCGTGGAGCAGACGGGCCACAAGCGCGGCCTTGTAGCGTGCCGCCGGCTCGGAGGAGCACTGTTCCATGGAGAGGCGGGGCGGATAAACCATGCCGTCGGCGGCAGCCCACGAGGGCAATTTGCGGCGTGCCGTCTGCCGCCCGGCAATCTGGTCGAGGGCGTAAGGCATGTCTACATCGGGATAGCGCGGGGCTTGAAGGGCAAGGCGGCGCACGTCGTCGGAGGCATGGAGGGCTATGAATTCCTGGGTGGTCATCGCGTGGTGGTTTTTCGTTGCTACTGGCGTCAGACTGAAACGGCCTGACGATTGCAAATTTACGAAATATCCGCCAAAGCGCAAAACGCGGTGCCGCAACATGAAATGAAAGTGTCTGCTTTACCAAATATCCGATTTGTCATATTTTTTGTTCAATTTGCTACCTTGCAAGGGCGCAAAAAACAGTTGAAAAGGAAAACATGTAAAAAAGTGTAAGTTTTGTTTTGTCATTAACACAACAAGCATTATCTTTGCACAAAGACGGTTTAAATGAGCAAAAATATGCATTTCTGTCTTGTTTGAAAGCCTTTCCCGTGGGCAACGGGACTGTCTGTGCACCGTGTGAAACGACATATCAAAACGAAAAAATCTACATACTGATGGAACCTGTAACCCAATTCAACACCCTGCCCGAACGGCTGCGCCTGACGGGAAAAAGAGTGCGCGTGGCCGTGGCAAGTCCGGCCGACTCACACACCGAAGAGGTGGTGGCACGCGCCGCAGCCGGGCATCTGGCCGAGTTCACCCTCGTGACATCGGGCAGCAAGACCGAAGCCGCCGCACGCCTGCAAGCCCAGTATCCCGAATGCATAAGCCTGCTCGCCGCCGACGATGACGACGACGCCGCGCGCAAGGCAGTGGCCGAAGTGCGCGCCGGACGCGCCGGGGTACTCATGAAAGGCACGCTCAACACCGACAACCTGCTGCGTGCCGTGCTCAACAAGGAGTGCGGGCTGCTCGAGCCGGGACATGTGCTCACACACATAGCCGTGGCCGAAATTCCGGGTATGGAGAGGTTGCTTTTCTTCACCGACGCCGCCGTGATACCCTACCCCACCACCGAACAGTTTGACGCCATGGCCATATACGCCACCGACGCGTGCCGACGCATAGCCGGAACAGACTGTCCGCGCGTGGCTCTCACGCACTGCACCGAGAAGACAAGCGAGAAATTTCCGCAGACAATAAGCTATGCACGGCTGCGCGAGAACGCCGCCGCCGGACGCTACGGCAATGCCGTGGTTGACGGGCCAATGGATGTGAAGACCGCATGCGACGCCGAAAGCGGAGCCATAAAAGGCATCGACTCGGCCGTGGCAGGACGCGCCGACATCATAATATTCCCCGACATCGAGGC
>CAVDJG010000095.1:0-7368 GCA_963609005.1 Acidaminococcaceae bacterium | reverse complement strand
GGGGACACAAGGATTTTCAGTCCTTTGCTCTACCAACTGAGCTATGGCACCATTCTTTTTCGTTTTTGCGAGTGCAAAGGTACGAGAATAATATCATTCCCACAACTTTTTTTCTGTTTTTTTGAAAAATATTCTTGTATGTCAGAAAAAACGCGTATCTTTGCACTCGCTTTTCGGAAACATCCGCATTGCAATCGGGATGTAGCGCAGTTGGTAGCGCACTACGTTCGGGACGTAGGGGTCGCAAGTTCGAATCTTGTCATCCCGACAAAAGGCAGCAAATCGGCAACGGTTTTGCTGCCTTTTTCGTTTTCAGAGTTTTTCCACGGAGAAAAGACTGATTGCAAACCGCGACTTCCTGCTTTGAGCATGTGTGCCAAACCGTGCGGTGAACAACGTATTGACGATGGGAAAAACCGCCAATCCTCGACATAAACAAACAGTAATGCCCATATACTCATACGGTTGTTATCCATAGAGTATATGGGCATTTATGGTGCGCCGTCACACGGCTGCGGTCATATTACCAGTTGTTTGTCAAAAGAGTGCCGTACCACTTCTTGCAGGTGAAAACATGTCCCGCTGCATAACTGTTGAACAAGCTTACCTTACCGGGGAATGCATTGACTACAGCCTCAGCATTTGAATAGGCCACAATATCGTCGGACGAGCTGTGATACAGTTTTATCATGTGTGAAGGAGTCCAACCTGTCGTCAGGTCGTTCTTGTCAAGACACTTGAAAAAAGCCTGCATCATTTCCGATTTTCTGTCAAGAGCCGAATCGTTAAATATGTCATCCATCTTCAAGTCGTCGCTGCCAAGCAGTTTTTCCATCTGTTCGTTGATTTCATCCGCAGTGCTTTTCTTTTCCGAAATGAGCTTGTCTATCTGCGGTTTCACTTTCAGATAATTCTCGCTATAGAAGTCTTCCTCTGTCCATTTTCCCAAGATTTCGGGATAACTGTCAATCATCGACTTCAGCACCAAAGGCAGCGAAACCGGATAAGTAAGGTTCTTGTTTTCGTAATAATATTCCAGAGTCTTTCTTGGACTGTACGGTCCGGCGCAGCAGTAAGAATAGTCGAAGCGCCATTTGTAGGCAAATTCAGGATGCGTGTCAAGGTATTTGTGCACTGCGAGAGCGTTTCCACCGCCCTGCGAGCAGCCTACGACATACATTTTCCAGTCGTCTTCCATTGCCGTACCGTCCTCTTTAAACCTATCAAATATCTCGTATCCGGCAGCCAATGCATCTATCGAGTTAATGGCACACACTTCATGGTTAAGGTAAGGATGCAGCTGGTCGCTGGTGGCTCCATAGCCTATGTAGTCGGGCATTATGAGCAGATTGTCGCCAAGGGCTATCTGTTCTTTCTCACAACTGTTGGTCGGGCACTCGTCATCGCTCAGTATGGTGTAGTGTTCCACCAAATACAGGTTGTCGGGGTCAAGGTCGTGCCATCCGAAGAACCAGTATTTGGCCCAACTAACCATGGCTGACAACCATATAGGATTACCGTGCTGGTCGGTACTCTTGTAGCTGTATCTGCATTGTGCGAAGCCCATAGAAAGACCGTTGACACCGAGTTTTGCTGCCAAAGCCTCCTCTTTTTCATGGATTTTAGTCATAAACTGCTCGCGGAGTTCGGCATCTTCTTCATCAGAATTGCTGCCTTCAGGACCGAATACCCTATTGCACAGCTCCTCGGCAGTGATTACTTCCTGGCTGATAAACTTAACTTCGGGTTTACTGTCGTCGCCCGTTTCTTTACTGTCTTCGCTACATGCAGTAAAGGCCAAGCCTATAAGCAGCAAGAACAGAAGGTTAAAATACTTTTTTACTTTTCCCATATTAAAATCACTTAATGTTATATTTCTTTTTCAATGTATCTTCTCTCCTCTCAGCAACTCTCTTAGCAGGGAGTCGCCCATGTGTTTGTATTTCTCCTTTATTGCACGCCGGAGTTCCCGATTTAGGCTGTCCTGCGACTTTTCGTCGCCGAAAGCCTCGTCCATAGCTTCGTCCAGGGTGCGCAGCCTGTACTCTTCAATTATCACACTTACGGTGTCGCCATCTATCGGCGAATACGGTTTGGCCTTTTGGCTGCCCTTGCCTTTGCCTCCACAGGCAGCCATACCGACCGCAAGGCACATTGCCAAGACTACTGTCAAGCGCCGCCGATTGCCGTTTCCCGTATGCATAGCGTCTATTTGCTTATATTGTTGAAGAACTCCGCCGGAGTGTTTGTATATAGGTTTCCGAAACATGAGGCATTGGCCACGTGCACATGCGACCCGAGCGTGTGCTCCGCCAGATAGATGTAGAAATCCTTGTAAGTCATGTCGGCATTCTCTTCCATCAGCTTCACCACGTTGTTTGAGAACCTGTCGCTCATCCATGTGGAGAGCGCCGAGGAGTGGTAGTCGGCAAACGACTGCTCGTTGCCGCTGGCACTGGCAAAACTCAGGATGCCGGGCAAGCCGACAGTCTGGTTGGTCATGTTCTCAGAATAGCACGGTTCGAAGAGTATCAGCATCTTGCGGTATCTGCCGTTGCTGTACATCTCGGTGAGCGTCTGCTTCAAAATGCTTTCGCTGAACACCTCTTTGGTGTCGCGCCAACGGAAGCCGTTGCTTGAAAAACCTGAGCTTTTAAGGCATCCGTGGCCGCTCCAGAAGAACAGGATGTTCGACTCGTCGGTGGTGGGAAGCGCCACGGGCAGGTGTTGGCTCCGGCGGCCCAAGAGTATGTCGCTGATGTCGGTCATCGAAAGCGTGTCGGTGTTGTAGTCCAACAGCACCCCTTCATACAGGTTGTCGCCGTCGCCCGAGGCACGCACCTCACCCGGATATTTGTTCTTTGAGTTCTGCGCTATGTCGTCGGCGGCTATCAAGATGATGTGGTCGTCGTCCCAACCTTTCTTCTTCAAGAGATGGTACACGTTGAGCACATCGGCATTATGGCGGTAGTTGCTCCACCCTTTCGAGCCCTGCACGAGCACTGCCCACTGGTCTTTCAGCGGTTTGTAACTGATGTTTACGTTTATGTCGTCGATAGTCTGCCGGTTTTTCGCCTGCCAGTTCCACGAGGCCAAGGTGGGTGTTACACGGTTGTTGCCGTCGCTGCTGCGGAAATCTATCGGCAAGAAATTGCCGTCATACACTATCCAGTGCACGTAGGTGCTTTGCAGCAGTGTGGTGTATGCTTCGCTGTCGAATCGCAACAAACCGCTTGCCCCCATCAGCTTCACGTGCTTGCCGTTTTTGAGCAGCATGATGAGCGATCGCAGTCCCAGTTCGTTCCACACGGGGTAAGGTTCTTCGCCCATCGAAGTCATCTGCCTTATTATCTCGTTTGTCTCCACCGTGCCGTGCGTGTATTCCTTTACAAACGCCGTGAAGCCCGCCAACAGGATGGCGTCATACACTTGCGCCTCGCCCCCGGCAGGCGATGTTCCGAAGCGTTCTTCGTAGGCCACTTGAAATCCTGTGGCCGGATTGGCATAGGGAGCCACGCCCTCCGCCCCTTCGGCAAGGTCGCCCAGACTAAGCAGCGAGGCCGACAGGGCACCGTTGGCGAACAGCACGCGAGGTGCTTTGTCGCCCATTTGCTTCTTTATTTGCAGCACGGTTTTGGCCTCGTCGGCAGTTCTCACGGCACACACGGCACAGTCGATGCCGCTGCCGAGCACCTGGCTGGCTTTCGCCGTAAGGTCGTCGGTGTATTGCACGTTCTGTTGCAGCTTCATGCCCATTTCGTTCACCTGAAAAGGAAGCCAGTCGAAGAAGGTCTGTCCGTAGTCGTCCGACGGCGACAGCAGTGCAACATTCTTAGCTCCGCCTTCCCAAGCCTTGGCCAGCAGAGCCTCGCACTGGCTCACGTCGGTCTCGCACAGCGACCAGAGAAACGGTTTTTGGTTTTTCACGCCTGCCGTGCCCACCGAGTAGCGGCGTATTATGTTCTCGCTTGTTGCGCACGGCACAATCAGCGGTTTGTTGGCAGCGCTGCACGCCGGGGCCATGATGTCCACGTTTTTGTTGCGCAGCGGGCCCACGATGAGCAGTATGTCGTCGCGCGAGGCGAGCTTTTCAGACAGTTCGGCCAGTTGCTCCTTGTCTTCGTTATACCACTCGATGTTCAAATTCACGGCCATGGTGTCGCCTTGTGCAATTACCAGGCGCTGTGCGTTGTTCATGTTCTCCAGTGCCCAGTTCACCGTACTGTCAAGGCGGGCGCGGTATTCGCCGTCGGAACCGAGGGGCAACACCACCGCTATCTTGTAGTCAACGGTTTTCACCTTCGACACATGCACAATCGTGTCTTCCTCCTGTCGGCATGCCGTTGCAACGCAGAGGACGATCAGAAGCAGTAGGCAGGAGATGCCGTTTTCAATTGTTCTTTTCATATTCCTCCTCCTTTTCTATTGCCTTTTGCAGCATGTCGGCAGCGGCAGAACCTATCGCCTGTTTGTAACTGTCGGCTATCACCAGTTCCATGTAGCCCGTGGATAGCCCGAGGTTCATGTGTTTCTCCATCACTTCGCCGTTTGCCCACCGTGTAATCCAGTCGGCCACGGCGTTATCAATGTGTTTCACGATTGAGAAAGGCACACGGTCGGAGTAGCGTTGGAAGTCGGCATCCACGCCAACGGTGTAGAACGACGCCGGATGCTCACGGTTGTAGCGCAGAAAACCGTGTATCGTTCCGCCGCAGATGGGCAGCACAAGTTGGTAGTTGTCATCGAAATCGTATGACATCTGGTAGAGCTTTTCAGCCTCGTCATATCCTCCCGAAGTTTCGGATATATAGTAGTTGTCCACGCTTATGTCCCTGTTTGCCTCGGCTTTCCCGTCGTCCACGCCCTGCAGGAAAGCTTTTCTCATGTCGTCGATGTTGCTCTCGTTGGGGTTGGCACAGGCTATGAGCATACGGTTTACATCAGTCAGACACTTGGTCGCCACCCTTCCGGCCTGGTAATACACGCCGTAGCCCGGCAGACGGATGGTGTTTATGGAGAGCGTGGTGTCCTTTGTCTCTGCCAACAGCACGCTCACGTTGCCGCTTTCAGTGAGTTTCGCCTCGTAGTGGTGCAGCAGTTGCTCAAGGTTGTCGTTGGCAACGACGATGAGCGACTTCCTGTCTTTGCCCTCATTGCGCATGTATTCCATAAAACGGGTGAGGGCGTAATCCACCTTCGAGGTGTCGCTCGGCAGTTCGGTCAGCGACAGCAGCATGTCGCCGTTGCCGTTTGCCTTGGTTATGCCGCGCCACAGGGCATCAACATAACTAAGGTCGCCCAGCGAACCTTCCTTATATATGAAGTAAACTATCGGTCGGGTGTCGTCATCTATGTCGTCATCTATGTAGATGACATCGCCGCCCTTTGTGCAAGCACACAAAGAGGACAGGAGTAATGCCAACAACATACCGAGACAGTGCTTCATAAAGACATGGGTTATCTAATATAAAGATAAGTTTAAAAATGCAAAATTACAACATTTGGATTGTTTTACCAAAGCTATTCACAACTATTGTTGTTCGGCGCGGTTATTTCGTTTTTATTGGTGTCCGGCAAGAAATGTCTGACATTGCAAGACAGTTTTTTGCCGGACACCAATAATTTAAAAAAGCATAGAAATCACAAAATCAGCAGTAGTGAGGACCACTGATTTTCGGGCACATTATGCGCCGCCTAAAAAGAAGGCTTCTTTACCCTGCAAACAAGCCTTGTTTGTGATGCAAGGAAGCCTTGTTTGCAGGGCAAAGAAGCCTTATTTGCAAAACACTGGTTATTAATGCTTTGCCTTATGCTTTTCGCGTTGTCTTACTGTGACGCTTCACACCTCGGCCATTCGTGCCAGACCGGTTTACGATGCTGCGCTCGGTCAGCATCCTGTGCCGTCGATGCTGCACGACATTCCGTGGGCAACGCCTGTGCCGACGATGCCTTCCATGGAGAATGTCACGCTGCCATCGTCGTCCACGATGCACGGGATGCCGATGTTTCCGTTTGCCCGGGCATCGTCAAACGCCGGGTTGGTGTCGCGCAGACGCAGAAACTGCTTGAGGTTTCTCACATGATAGCCTATGTCGATGAGCTCATATCCGGGCGCGTCTTTGAGCTGTTGCTTCACCTGAAAGCAGTCGGGGCAGGTAGACATGACATATACCTTTTTCATCGTATATAATATATGTATCGGTTTTACATCTGGTGTTCAGAACATCATTCGTCGGCGAGTGCGAAGTCGAGCTGCTTCTTTGCGATGTTGGCCGAGGCCACGCGTATGCGTATCGGGTCGCCGAGCTGGTATTTGTGGTGGAACCTGCGGCCCACGAGGCAATAGTTGCGCTCGTCGAAGTCGTAGTAGTCGTCGTCGAGGTCGCGCATGGGCACAAGACCTTCGCAGTGGTTCTCGTCGATTTCGCAGTAGATGCCGTAGCTCTGTATGCCCGAGATGTGGGCATCGTAGGTGTTGCCCACGCGTTCTGACATGAACTCCACGGCCTTGTATTTTATTGAGTCGCGCTCGGCATTGGCAGCTATCTGCTCCATGTCCGACGAGTGCTTGCACAGCTCCTCGTAGTGTTCCTTGTTGGCCGATCGGCCTCCCTGTTGGTAGCGCGTGATGAGCCGGTGCACCATGGTGTCGGGGTAGCGACGTATGGGCGACGTGAAATGCGTGTAATATTCAAACGCCAGTCCGAAGTGGCCGATGTTGTGTATGGAATATTTGGCCTTCATCATGGCGCGCAGGGCCACTGTCTGTATGAGGTTCTGCTCGCGCTTGCCCTCGCATCCGGCCATGAGGGCGTTGAGCGAGCGTGCCGTGGCGCCCTTCGTGCCCTCGGTTTTGAGCTTGTAGCCGAACTTCACCACAAACTCGCGCAGCGTTTCGAGCTTCTGCGGGTCGGGGTTGTCGTGCACACGGTAGGGCAATGTCTTGGGCTTCTGGCCCTTCTTCACCTTGCCCACGCTTTCGGCTACGGTGCGGTTGGCAAGCAGCATAAACTCCTCAACGAGCTTGTTGGCATCCTTTGAGCGCTTGAAGTAGCAGCGCACGGGCTTGCCCTTCTCGTCGATGTCGAAGTGCAGTTCCTCGCGGTCGAACTTCACCGCGCCGTTGGCAAAACGTGCCTCGCGCAGCTTTTTGGCAAGACGGTCGAGCTGTATGAGTGCGGCTGCGTTCTCGCCACGGTAGCCCTCCTTGGGAGCGGGCGGTGCGGGCTGTCCAGAACCGTCAACCACGCCGTTGTCTTCGAGCAGTTGCTGCACCTCCTCATAGGCATAGCGTCGGTCGGACTTTATCACGGTGTGCACTATGCGGTAGGCTTTCACGTTGGCATCGTCGTCGAGGTTGAATATCAC
>CAVDJG010000094.1:0-7391 GCA_963609005.1 Acidaminococcaceae bacterium | reverse complement strand
GGGGCCCGGAATAGGCTCTGCCAAATCGAAATTGTCTACATTCTCTTCCTGGCAGAAATACAACGAGTTGTGCAGTTCCTGCAACACCACGAGCTGTGCTCCGCTTTTTGCGAGTTGGGCAATGCCGTCGGCAAGGCGCTTCATGTTGTCGGCAGTGTCGGCAGTGTTGTGTTGCTGCAGAAATCCTATCTTTATTTTCTTCATATTTGTTTTGCTTTTTGTTTTGCGGTTATTTTCCTTCGGGTGCGAAAGCCTCCTTAGGATATTGCATCGTGAGGCAGTGTATCGAACCGTGCTGGCGTATTATCGTGCGTGCGTCGATACCTATTATTTCGCGTCCGGGAAATGCCTCGGCCACCATTCGCAGTGCACAGGCGTCGTTGTCGGGCTGTGCATAGGTGGGAACAATCACCGCACCGTTGATTACAAGGAAATTGGCATAGGTGGCAGGAAGGCGTTCGTCGCCGTCGTATATGGGTTGCGGCATGGGCAAAGGCAGGAGCCTGTAGTGGCGGCCATTGGCATCGGTCACTCCGCGCAGTTGCTCTTCGAGCGCGGCGAAATCGTCGTGCTGCACGTCGTCGGGGCTTCCGCTGCCCACATAGAGCAATGTGCCGCCGGGCGCAGTGCGCACTATCGTGTCGATGTGGCCGTCGGTGTCGTCGCCTATTAGCGTGCCGTGGTCGAGCCACACCACCTTGCGTGCCCCGAGGCGGAGCATGAGTTGGCGTTCGATGTCGTCCTTGGTGAGCGGCTGGTTGCGGTTGGGGGCAAGCAGACATTGGCTCGTGGTGAGAACGGTGCCGTTGCCGTCGCTCTCTATCGATCCTCCTTCAAGCACGAAATCGCCGCAGTCTACGCGTTCTCCGGCAAACAATCCGGCAGCGTGCAGAGTGCTGTTTATGCGGTTGTCGCGGTCGGCCGCGAATTTCTTTCCCCACCCGTTGAAACAGAAGTCGAGCAGGTGTGCCGGGGCATCGGGGGCGTCTTGGCTTAGGGTGGTGATGAAAGCGTGGTCGCGTGCCCATGTGTCGTCGTTGTCGCAGGCGCATACCGTAACTCTCGCAAGGCTCTCGGGGCAGAGGCGCGCGGCAAGAACCTGCATGGCATCTTGCGGGCAGCGGGCTGCCACGATCAGTCTTTCGTGGCGCGTTATGGCTTCGGCAATGTCGGCAAAGGTGCGGGTTATGTCGTCGAGATAGGGTTGCCAGTCGGTGTCGGCGTGCGGCCATGTGAGCTGCACGCAGCCTTGCTCATGCCATTCGGGCGGCAAAGCATATTCGTAATGTGGTGTTGTCGTCGGCATTTTCTGTTGTGTGGTGTGTCGTTAACCATATTTATAAGCATTGCAAATGTAGCCAAAAAAAACGAATGTGTGGCTCACGGCGGCACGTTTTTTGCCGTGCCCGCGCAAAAAACAGGGCTTCACGGAAGCCGCAAACCGATTTTTTGCAGTAACTTTGTGGTTGTTATTCTTTCAATGACCATTATGAAAAAGTTTATACTTGACCTTACCGTGGTTTCGGCAGAGGCTTTGAGCGACAAGCATGTGCTCATAAAGCTCACCCACCGCGACCCTCTCCCCGAGATGACGGCAGGGCAGTTTGTCGAGGTGCGCATAGACAATTCGCCCGCGACATTCCTGCGCCGCCCAATATCGATAAACAATTTCGACCGTGAACGCAACGAGCTTTGGCTGCTTGTGGCAGCCGTTGGCGACGGCACGCGCCGTCTGCAGCAGTTGGCAAAGAGCGACGTGATCAACTGTGTGCTGCCGCTTGGCAACGGTTTCACCTTGCCGTCAGCACCCGGAACAAAGCATCTTCTCGTGGGCGGAGGCGTTGGCGTGGCCCCGTTGCTCTACCTGGGCAAGGAGATAAAGGCCGCCGGCGGCGAGCCAACATTCCTGCTCGGTGCCCGCACTGCGGCCGACGTGCTTGAGCGCGACCTTTTCGAACAGACGGGACGGGTGCTTATAACCACCGAAGACGGGTCGCTCGGCGAGCGCGGTTTCGTGACCAACCACACGGTGCTCACGGGCGAAAGCTTCGACATGATACACACTTGCGGACCCAAGCCCATGATGATGGCCGTGGCACGCTATGCCTACAAGAACGGCATTGAGTGCGAGGTTTCGCTCGAAAACAAAATGGCCTGCGGCGTGGGTGCGTGCCTTTGCTGCGTTGAAAAAACCACGAAGGGCAACCAGTGCGTGTGCAAAGACGGTCCGGTAATGAACATAAAACAACTGTTATGGCAGATTTAAGCGTAAGGATAAACCGTTTGAAACTGAAGAACCCGGTGATGACTGCATCGGGAACATTCGGATATGGCGTTGAGTTTTCCGATTTCGTGCCCCTCGACGGCATCGGCGGAATAATCGTGAAAGGCACTACCCTGCACCCGCGCGAGGGCAACGACTACCCGCGCATGGCCGAAACGGCACAGGGAATGCTCAACTGTGTGGGGCTTCAGAACAAGGGAGTGGACTATTTCTGCACCCACATCTATCCCCAAATAAAGGACATCGACACCAACATGATAGTCAACGTGAGCGGATCTTCGCCCGCCGACTATGCCGAATGTGCCGCACGCATCGACGCTCTCGAGCGCATTCCGGCCATCGAGCTCAACATCTCATGCCCCAATGTCAAGCAAGGCGGCATGGCGTTTGGCGTGACAAGCCAGGGCGCGGCGAGCGTGGTGAAGGCCGTAAGAGAGCGTTACCACAAGACACTGATAGTGAAACTGTCGCCCAACGTTACCGACATTGCCGAAATAGCAAAGGCATGTGAGGCCGAGGGGGCCGACTCGGTGTCGCTCATCAACACGCTCATGGGCATGGCCATCGACATCGAACGTCGGCGTCCGCTGCTGAGCATCTCTACCGGCGGCCTTAGCGGTCCGGCAGTAAAACCCGTTGCCTTGCGCATGGTGTGGCAGGTGGCAAAGGCCGTCAAGATACCCGTTGTGGGCCTCGGAGGCATCTGTACGGCCGAGGATGCCATTGAGTTTCTCATGGCAGGAGCATCGGCAATAGAGATAGGCACTGCCAATTTCCTCGATCCGGCAGTAACTATAAAAGTGCGCGACGGCATAAACGATTGGCTCGACCGCCACGGTTGCTCGTCGGTGAGCGAGATTATAGGCGCGCTGGAAGACTGAGTACACCGAAAACCAACAAACCATAAAAGGCAAACCACGCAGAGTTGCAAGCGTGGTTTGCCTTTTCCAGTTTTCATGCCGGCCTATGTCCGCCGACTTATATGCATGTCTCCGGCCTACGGTTCCACCTTAAGCCCGAGCCTGCGGCTGATTGCATTCAGCATGATGTGGAACGCCGGCTCTGCCATCGACACATGGCCGTAGCCGCCAAGTTCATACAGTTCGGTAGTGGTGTTGCCCGCAAGCTTCATGTAACGCAGCAGCAGTGCATTCTCTTCATAACGTCCGAAAAGTTCAAACTCGCGGTCGCCCGTGATGAGAGTCATAGGCGGACAGTCCTTGCGCACCCAATAAAGCGGTGCAAAGCGGTCGATTGTGGGCTGCAAGTTGTCTATTCCGTTCATCGTGCGGTAGGCAAAATGACTTATGGCCTGGCCGCTGAACGGGATGAGTGCGGCTATATCGTTGGCATCCACGCCATACTTTGCAAGCCACTGCTTGTCCATTCCGAGCATCATCGTGATGTATCCGCCGGCCGAATGGCCCGAAACGAATATCTTTTTGGCCGACCCTCCATAACGATCTATGTTCTTGAACACCCAGGCCACGGCCTCGGCGCAGTCGTCAAGGCACTTGTCGATGGTGACATTGGGCAGCAACCGGTAGTTAACTCCCACGATCACCATGCCTTTCTCCTTCATTTTCCCCGGCAACTGCTTCGACCCCGACGTGAGTCCACCGCCATGAAACCACACAACAACGGGGCAGTCGGTCTTGCCCTCGGGATAGTAGACATCGAGTTTGAGCCTCTCCTGGGCATATTTGTCGGTTTTCACTGTGTAGGAAATGTCGCCTACGGTTTTGTATTTCTCCTGTGCCGTTGCCGAAACAAAGCCCATGACAAGAACGGCAACAATAAATGCTATATGTTTTTTCATAATGCAAATTTACTCGTTTTTATCCATTTCGCATAACATCGGAACTACACTTTTTTGCCGTTGCAGCATCTGCCGCGCCAAACCTAAGCATGAAACAAAATTTTAGGGAAATATTATTAAAGTGCGTGAAAACCATATATGGTTACATCCATAATGGCTATATTTGCAAATGCAAGCGGCGGCACGGCACTGTTTCATAAGTGTAGCCGCCGGACAATAAGGTGAAAAGAAAATTATGATCACTACAACAGGCATGAGAACAATGTTTGCCGCACTGCTGGCAATTACTGCGGCAGGAGCAAAGGCACAGAGCACCCAAACGGGTGGCGACCGCCCCGTGCAGCAGACTCTGCCCTCCGGAAACGCATCCGGTGCCGAAGACGACAACTACGGACAACATGTTGCAACCGACAGATTTGCTGCACGCTTCGACGACTCGGCTTTGCAACGCATACAACCCACACGCGGAATTCGCCGCAGAATGCTCGAACGCGAGCCTGCCGACACTCTTCACCTGCCCGAAATCAACAACAACGGACAGGTGCGGCCGCTTGGCATATATCCGATGACGTGGGGCGGATGCGGCAACTGGGACTTGCATCCCGGCCTAAACATGAGTATCGGCGCATCGGTATTCGCACAGTTCGGGCGCGGAGCGCACGGCGGTGCAGGGTTCGGACAGAACATCTCGCTGATGTATGCACTCCCCGTGAACGACCGTCTGTCGGTGGCCGTGGGCGGATACCTTAATAATGTGTATTGGGCGCACAACAGTTACCGCGATGCGGGGCTTACGGCTGTCGTTGGATACAAGTTCAACGACCGTTGGGAAGCATACATTTATGGGCAGAAATCGATCACCAACAACTACGGCAGCGGCCCTTACGGCATTGCTCCCTACACGCTCTACGACATGAGAGCCATTGGCGACCGCATCGGTGCAGCAGTGAAATACAACGTGAACAGCAGCATGAGCATCCAGGTTTCGTTTGAGAACGTGTGGATGCCAAACCGCAAACTGATGCCTTCCGGCCCCGGTTTGGGCGACGTTCCCAACAGCAACGCACGCCAACCACGGTTCTGATGCGGCGCAGAACACGGCCCGCAATCAGTCAAAACAAAAACGCCCTTCCGACACAGTGGCTTTCGCTGCATGACGGAAGGGCGTTTTTGCGCGTGCAAGATAATGCCAATCGCGCATGAGAGAAGTCACCGCACGAGCTTCAACCGCAAACTGTTGACCACCACACTCACGCTCGAACAAGCCATGAGGGCACTCGCCCACATCGGGGTGATTTGGAAATCGATGCCAAACAGGCGCAGTAAGCCGGCCGCAAGGGGTATGCTCACGATATTGTAGACGAATGCCCAAAACAAATTCTGCCTTATCATCGACACCGTGCGGCGCGATATTTCCATGGCTTCGGGTATGTGCCGCAGGTCATCGCCCATGAGTGTCACCTGCGCCACGTCCATGGCTATGTCGGTGCCACGCCCCATTGCTATGCTAACGTCGGCCGAAGCGAGGGCCTGACTGTCGTTTATTCCGTCGCCAACCATTGCCACCGTGTGGCCATCGGCCTGCAGTTGGCGCACAAGACGTTCTTTGTCGCCGGGCAGGGCATTGCCCGTGTAGTGGCCGATGCCTGCCTTTCCGGCCCAAAACTCCACCGCTTTCTCGTTGTCGCCGCTCATCAGCCACACGTCAACACCCTTTGCATGCAACGCCGCCATGGCCTCGGCGGCATGGGGTTTAAGCGTTTCGCGCTGCTCGGGACGCAAGTTTTCAGAACTGTTGAAGTCGATATTGGGGACAGGAACGGTGAGCGTTCCGGTCTTGTCGATAACGAGTGCATCGACTTTGCGCATTTGTTCAACGGCCGCAGCGTCCTTCACGAGAATGCCGCAACGTGCTGCCTTGCCTATGCCCACCATAAGAGCCGTGGGCGTGGCAAGCCCCATGGCACACGGACAGGCAATTACCATCACCGACGTGGCCGACAGTATGGCCTCGGGCAACACCTTGCCTCCGCCTATGGCCAGCCACAAGAAAAGTGTGAGCAACGACAGAACGACAACGCACGGCACGAAAACCATTGCGGCACGGTCAACGATATGCTGCACGGGGGCTTTGCTGTTCTGCGCCTCGCGCACCGTGCGTATCATGCCGGCGAGCACCGTAGCGTGGCCCACCTGTTCGGCCTTGAAGCGCAAAGAGCCCTTGCTTACAGTAGTTCCTGCAAGCAGTTTGCTTCCGGCCGACTTGCGCACGGCCACCGGTTCGCCGGTAATCATGGCTTCGTCTATATATGCTTCACCCTCGGCAACAGTGCCGTCGACGGGCACTTTGTCGCCCTGACGTATATCGACAACATCGCCTTGCGCGAGCGCGGCAAGCGGAATCTCGGTCAGTTTGCCGCCAGTCACCACCCGAGCAGTCTTGGGCACAAGTCCCATCAGCGCTTTTATGGCCGACGCCGTGCTGCCTTTCGCACGTTCTTCGAGCACTCTCCCGGTGAACACAAAGGCTATTATCATAACCGAAGCATCGTAGTAAGTGTGCCAGACGATGCCGCGCGGTGTCCAAAACTCATCGCCCCAAAACGTGTTGAACACGCTCAATGCAAACGAAATGCAAGTGCTCAGTGCTACAAGTGTGTCCATGTTTGCGGTGCGGTGAAGCAGTTGTCGCCACGCATTCACATAGAACTGACGTCCGCAATAGGCCATGTTGGCGAGCGCGACAATAAGCATTGTCTGGTTGGCAAAGCCGTCGTTTCCACCCAAATCAATCCATTTCATTGATATAGCCATTACCAATGCCGCAAAAAACCACGACAGAAACATCTTGCGCAAAAGCCTCTTGCGGTTTACGCGTTCTATTGTTTCCATACGAGTGTCGTCGTCGATGATGAGTTCGTAGCCCATACTGTCAACGGCTTCTTTCATCACTGCCGGTGTCACCACGCTCTCGTCATATTCCACGAGGGCCGTGCGTCCCGGCAAGGAAACCGATACCGAAGCCACGCCTTTCACTTCACTGAGCCGGCGTTCGACATTGGCCGAGCATCCGGCACACATCATTCCAACAACAGGTAGTATTTTCTTTTCCATGATGCAAAGGTAGCACTTTGCTGGAAACGGGCCGTTATGCAATTATGGGAACGATTTACGATTTTAGGAACAAGGCGCATCCCATGCACTGCAAACACCAATTTGCGACCGCAATAAACGAAAATTGAGGGCAGCCAATAAACTGCCCTCAACCAACACAAAAACTAAACTAGA
>CAVDJG010000093.1:0-7405 GCA_963609005.1 Acidaminococcaceae bacterium | reverse complement strand
TGTTACGAAGCCAAAGTTATCCAATTTCGGCGAGACTGGCAAAATTATCAGCCCCTAAAAGCCCTTTTCAGGCAAAATGCCGCTCCGGTGCACATGCACCCCCCTGCCGTGCGGCAAAAATGGCGGGCAGTAAGCCGCTTTGCGGGTTTTACCGCCCCGAGACCCTGAAATCGGCCGCAAAATGACGTTATGTGCACAAATTTGTGTAATTTCGCGCCATATAACATACACTGGATGAAAGAATTTGTAATATCAGAAGTCAAGGCTGAAACAGCCGTTCTCGTTGGTCTGATAACCAAAGACCAGGACGAGGCCAAGACAAAGGAATATCTCGACGAACTCGAATTCCTCGCCGACACGGCAGGAGCCGTAACGGTGAAACGCTTCACCCAGCGCGTGGGAGGCCCGAGCTCGGTGACTTATGTAGGGTCGGGAAAACTCCTGGAAATACGCGACTACATAAAGGCCGAGGAAGATGCCGAACGGCCCGTGGGCATGGTGATATTCGACGATGAACTCTCGGCAAAGCAGATACGCAACATCGAGAAGGAACTGGGCGTGAAGATTCTCGACCGCACATCGCTCATTCTCGACATATTTGCCATGCGTGCGCAGACAGCCGCCGCCAAAACGCAGGTGGAACTGGCACAATACCGCTACATGCTGCCGCGCCTGCAACGCCTGTGGACGCACCTTGAACGCCAGGGCGGAGGTTCGGGTTCGGGCGGCGGAAAGGGAAGCGTGGGACTGCGCGGCCCCGGTGAGACGCAGCTCGAAATGGACCGACGCATCATTCTCAACCGCATGAGCTTGCTTAAAGAGCGGCTCGCCGAGATTGACAAGCAGAAGACAACGCAGCGCAAAAACCGCGGGCGACTCATACGCGTGGCTCTCGTGGGCTACACCAACGTGGGCAAATCCACGATAATGAACCTCCTTGCCAAGAGCGAGGTGTTTGCCGAGAACAAACTCTTCGCCACTCTCGACACCACGGTGCGCAAGGTGGTGGTTGAAAACCTGCCGTTCCTGCTCGCCGACACCGTGGGCTTCATACGCAAGTTGCCCACCGACCTCGTTGACTCGTTCAAGTCGACGCTCGACGAGGTGCGCGAGGCCGACCTCCTGCTGCATGTCGTCGATATATCGCACCCCGACTTCGAGGAGCAGATAAACGTGGTGGAGAACACACTGAAAGACCTCGACTGTGCCGACAAGCCCTCGATGATTGTCTTCAACAAGATAGACAACTACCGGTGGACAGAGAAGGAGGAGGACGACCTCACACCGCCCACAAAGGAGAACATCTCGCTCGACGACCTCAAACGCACCTGGATGGCACGGCTCAGCGAGAATTGCCTATTCATTTCGGCAAAGGAAAAGCAGAACATCGACGAGTTCCGCGACACCATCTACCGCAAGGTGCGCGAACTGCATGTGCAGAAATATCCCTACAACGACTTCCTCTACGAAAGCGAGTTTTAAGTATGGGCACAAAGAGCAGCCCATTTGAAACGACATATTAATAGCGCGTGGAATTTTTAGGACACGCCTGAAATCAATAAAACACACGATTATGGATTTGAAACGGATTTTTGTCTCTGTCGCCATCGCCCTTGGAATGGGCTTCCAGGCACAGGCGTACAACTATGAGACAGTGAAGGGCGACCCGTCGGCAACGCGCATCTACACGCTGCCCAACGGTCTGAAAGTGTATCTTTCGGTGAACAAGGAGAAGCCGCGCATACAGACTTACATAGCCGTGCGCACCGGTTCACGCAACGACCCTGCCGAAACCACCGGCTTGGCACACTATCTTGAGCACCTCATGTTCAAGGGCACACTGCAGTTCGGCACCACCGACGCAGCCAAGGAAAAGCCTTATCTCGACGACATTGAACGCCGCTACGAGCACTACCGCACCGTGACCGACCCCGCCACACGCAAGCAACTCTACCACGAGATTGACTCGGTGTCGCAGATTGCCGCCAAGTATTTCATCCCGAACGAATACGACAAGCTCATGTCGTCGATAGGAGCCGAGGGCACAAACGCCTACACCAGCAACGACATAACGTGCTATGTGGAGGACATCCCCGCCAACGAGGTGGACAACTGGGCCAAAATACAGGCCGACAGATTTCAGAACATGGTGATACGCGGGTTCCACACCGAGCTTGAAGCCGTGTATGAGGAATACAACATGGGGCTTACAAGCGATTTCAGAAAGGAGTGGACAGCACTCGGAGCCAAGATGTTTCCCAACCATCCCTACGGCACACAGACGACAATAGGCACGCAGGAGCATCTGAAAAACCCGTCGATAACCAACATCAAAAACTATTTCCACAAGTATTATGTGCCCAACAACGTGGCAATATGCATGGCGGGCGACCTTGACCCCGACAAGACAATAGCCACAATCGACCGTTATTTCGGTGCTTGGAAGGGCTACGGCGAGGTGAAATATCCGCAATATGCACCCGTGGCCGACCTCACCGCTCCCACCGACACCACCGTAGTGGGACCGGAGGCCACCAACGTCATAGTGGGATGGCGCTTCGATGCTGCCAAATCGGCACAAATCGACACTCTCGAGCTTGTTGACGGCATTCTCTGCAACGGCAAGGCCGGACTCTTTGACCTTGACATCAACCAGCCGCTGAAATGCCAATACGCCTCAACCGAATACAACCCCATGCGCGACTACTCACAGTTCATCCTCTACGGAAAGCCGAACAGCGGGCAGACATTGCAGGAAGTGCGCGACATAATGCTCGCCGAGGTGGAGAAACTCAAGCGCGGCGAGTTCGGCGAAGACCTCGTGAAGGCTATCATAAACAACAAAAAACTGTTATATCTGCAATCGCTCGACAGCAACAGCGAACGCGCCGACCGCTGCGTGGATGCTTTCATTAACGGAGTGGAATGGAAAGACGAGGTGGAAAAGCTCGACCGCATGGCGAAAATAACCAAGCAGGACATCGTGGATTTCGCCCGCAAGCACCTGAACAACGGCTATGTCGTGGTGTACAAGCAGCAGGGCACCGACACAACCGAGAAGAAAATAGAGAAACCGCAAATCACTCCAATACCGGCCAACCGCGAATTGCAGAGCAAGTATGTGACCGACATCGCCAACTCGAAGGTGGATCCGATACAGCCGAAGTTTGTCGATTTCAAGAACGATTTCACACAGACCAAGACGAAGAACTCTTTGCCCGTGTATTACATACAGAACAAGGAGAACGGACTCTTCTCGCTCTATTTCTACTACGATTTCGGCGAGACGGCCAACAAGTGGCTGCCCTACGCCAATGACTACATCGACTACTTGGGCACGACAAAGCTCACGGCAGCCGAGGTGAAGAAACGTTTCTTTGAACTTGCGTGCAGCTACGGCATAAGCGTGGGCGAAACACGCACAATTGTGTCGCTCACCGGCCTCAACGAGAACATGAAACCGGCACTCGCACTGCTCGAAGACCTGCTCAACAACGCAAAGCCCGACAAAGAGGCCTACCGTAAAGCCGTCGATGCAATGCTGAAGAGCCGCAGAGACAACAAGGCCAACCAACGGGCCAACTACCAGGCTCTGAGACAATATGGTTTCTACGGCAAATACAACACCGTGCGCAACGTTCCCGACAGCACCGAGCTCGTGAATGCCGACCCGAGCATGCTCACCGGCATGTTTGCAAAACTCGCCGGCTACAAGCACCGCGTGATGTATTACGGCCCCATGACAGAGAAAGACTTCGTGGCTTTCATCAACAAGAACCACCGCACGGTTAAGACACCGGCCGACTGTCCTACGGGTAAGGAATACCGATACACACGCACCCACGGCAACGAGATACTGCTTGCGCCCTACAACGCAAAGAACATATACATGTCGCAATACTGCAACGAGGGCAAGAAATGGAACGCCGAGGAGCAGCCCACCATCGAACTGTTCAACGAATATTTCGGCGGAGGCATGAACGGTGTGGTGTTCCAGGAGCTCCGCGAGACTCGCGGCCTGGCCTACAACGCATACGCCGAATTCTCCACTCCGGGCAAGAAAGACCTCGACGACATGGCCTACACGCACATAATAACGCAGAACGACAAGATGACCGACTGCGTGCGCACATTCCACGAGATACTCGACAGCATACCGCAGTCGCAAAAGGCATTCGACCTTGCCAAGCAGGCTCTCTTGAAGCGCATCGCATCGGCACGCACCACAAAGGCCAACATCTTCTTCGCCTACATCTCGGCACAGAAGCTCGGCATCGACTACGACATAAACCGCAAGGTGTATGAGGCCGTGCCGGCACTCACACTCGGCGACATCGTGAAGTTTGAGAAGCAGAACATGGCCAACAAGCAGTGGCGCTACATGATTCTCGGCAACGAGAACGACCTCGACATGAAGGCCCTTGAAAAGATTGCGCCCGTGAAGCGCGTGTCAACCGAAGAGATTTTCGGATATTAAGGGCAAGCATAAAAAGAGAAACTGAAAATCATTTTATCTGCCGACGACCCCACGCCGCCAAGCCATTGCCGGCAGTGGCCACGTGGCACGGCAGACCGAAACCTGAGGGGCATGACCTGCATTGGCGGGACATGCCCCTCTTTTGTTGCCCTTTTCATCGGTTTTAGGTATTGCACACGATTGCGAAACGTGCTAATTTTGCGTTTGCGAAACAATCTGAAAAAGCATACATTTATGACACAGGCAGAAGCTACACCTATCGACATGAAGGTGCTTATGAACCACATCTACGAATACAAGAAAGGCGTGCGGCGCATGGTGCTGTTCACTTTCAACAAGAAATATGAAATCGCAGCCACGCGCCGACTCGAAAGCCAGAACATAAGCTACATCATTCAGCCCATTGGCAACGACCGGCTCAACCTGTTCTTCGGGCGCAAGGAATGTCTCGATGCCATACGCCTCATAGTCACGCGCCCTCTCAACGAACTTACGCCCGAAGAGGACTTCATTCTCGGTGCCATGCTGGGCTACGACATCTGCATGCAATGCGAGCGCTACTGCGAGCGCCGCAACCGTTGCCAGCAGTGCAAAGAGGCGTGAAATGCCACAGCCTACACCACCGCTCCACACCACAATTACACCCCTAAACATAGCCGCCGATGCATATAACAGAAACGAACGGAGCAGCGCAAAATTCTTACGATTTTTTAGTTTAACCCCGTTTTTTACTGATTCCTACCATAAAGTAGGCCGTTTGTTGATTAAATTTGCACACAACCTCTTTTATTCATATCTTTGCATCAGAAAAAAAATAAGGACAGAATAATTAGAGAGTTAAGTTCCTCTTTCAGCCACCGGGAAAGCCTCTCAGACGAAAGGCAATCCCGGCGGCGAAAAGAAGACACCGCCACTGGCCAACAGCTTAGTGCAGACACAAGCCGCACAAAGATAGGCGAAAGGTGGCAAGAGAGAACAAGAATTTTGCATAATAAATAAAGATAGATTACGTTTCATACACATTCAAGCAATGTTTTATTCAGAAAAAGCATTAAGGTTAATATCATTACTTTCACACAGCGGTGGGATTTAAGTTAATGAAAGAATTTTGTTGTTGATTAATACGTTTTCGAGAGAAAATTTTAGTCCGACGGGTCATAGTGATATGTTCCCGTCTTTTTTTTGTGCCCACGCGCCATCAGCACGTCACGGGGCTGTGGCTGAGCCTCATTTGAATGTGTAAAATTTTGCCGTTAGCACATTTTCAGCTAACTTTGCACGACATCTTCCGCGTCATGCGGAAACATTTCACCCAAGAAACACACCAACCGACAATGAGAATAGGAATAATCGTGGCGATGGAAAAGGAGTTTGCCCAGCTGCAGACCCTCGCCGAAGACCGTCACACGCAGAATTGCAACGGGCGCGATTTCGTGCTCGGACGCATAGGCGACAACGAAGTAGTGATGCAGCAATGCGGCATAGGCAAAGTGAACGCGGCCGTGGGCGCAGTGGAAATGATTGATGCTTTCAGTCCCGACCTCGTGATATCTACCGGCGTGGCAGGCGGAGCCGACACACGCCTTAACGTGGCCGAAGTGGTGGTGGGCACCGAATGCCGCTACCACGACGTGTATTGCGGCGAGGAATGTGCCTATGGGCAGGTGCTCGGCATGCCCGAAGCGTTTGCCGCCGACAAGGCACTCATAGACAAAGCAACATCGCTCAGTTGCCCGACACGCGTCAACGCCGGTCTGATAGTAACCGGCGACTGGTTTGTGGACAGCCGCGAGAAGATGCAGTCGATACTCGACAAATTTCCGCAGGCAATGGCCGTAGATATGGAGAGCTGCTCGATAGCACAGACATGCCACACGCGCGGCGTGCCGTTTATAAGTTTCCGCATAATAAGCGACATTCCGCTGAAAGACAACAAGGCACAGATGTATTTCGATTTCTGGGCACGCATGGCCGAAGGATCGTTCGAGGTGACAAAGGCTTTCCTCGCCTCTTTATAAAGCAAGCACTGCGTTGCATTGAAAACACACAAAGAATAAATATGGAAAAGATACCAAGTTTCACAATCAACCACAACCGTCTGCTGCGCGGCATATACGTTTCGCGCAAGGACAACATCGGCGGCGAAGTGGTGACAACGTTCGACATACGCATGAAAGAGCCCAACCGCGAGCCTGCACTGCACCCCGGTGCTCTGCACACAATCGAACATCTCGCGGCCACCTATCTGCGCAACGATGCCGAATGGAAAGACCGCATAGTGTATTGGGGCCCTATGGGATGCCTCACGGGCAACTATCTGCTCATGCGCGGCGACCTGCAACCGACCGACATAGCCCAACTCATGAGACGCATCTTTGCCTTTGTGGCCGATTTTGAAGGCGAGATACCCGGAGCCGCGCCCAAAGACTGCGGCAACTGGCTGCTGCACGACCTGCCCATGGCACGATGGGAGGCACGCAAATATCTCACCGAGGTGCTCGACTGCCTTACCGACGAGCACATGAACTATCCCACGCAAGACTGACAACGGCGCGGGCCGACAACGCGAAAGAGAATACATTTACGCCGACATTCGATTTGTTTGTTATTGGTATCCGGTAAGAAAATGTCTGACACCGTAAGGCATTGAAATGCAGTTTTTACATGCTTTGGAAGATACGCCGGGCTTGTTTTTATCATTTGTGCGGTTTGTTGTCTGTTGCCACTGTATGGTATGGTGTTCAAAATTCAACCGCATAAATGCGCGTTTGCGGGAATTGTTGAGCACAAAGCCCTGAAAGGGCGTAACATAACAGCCCAGGGTGAGGAGGGAGCAGAGCGACCGACGTAACCCTGGGATAAAAGAATGAGGCAAGGGTGGACTGAAAGTTCACCACAATACGTTACAAAACTAATGCAAATGACACA
>CAVDJG010000092.1:0-7475 GCA_963609005.1 Acidaminococcaceae bacterium | reverse complement strand
GTATGTAGTCGTCAATTCCCGGCATCTTCACCAGAATGCGGTAGGCGGCCGGAGCCATGTCGGCATCAGACAGATACATGAGCAGATGCGGAGCGTCGGCCGGGCGCGCACATTCGGCAAGCATATCAAGCAGTTGCGATCGCGTGTCGGGGTTGTCGCTGCGGTCAATGGCGCGCAGCAGTCCTTCGCGCATGTTGTCGTTGTAGGCTTCGCCCGAAGGCTTCGAGGCGTAGGAAACAATGGCCCTTATGGTTTTCATGCAGGCATTGTGCTGCACGGCATCGCCTTCGTCGGGCATCTTGCTTATCATCTCTATGCTTGTTTGGGCAGTTGCGGCGAGTTTCTCAATGTCGTTGTCTTGTGGCGCTATGCCCGTGAGCATGGCGTGTTTCACCGCCTCGGTGGCAGTTGTCTCTATGTCGCGACGGCTCGTTTGTGCGCCCGCTGCGTTGACGGCGAGCACAAAAAGTGCTGTAAGGAAAATATTCTTCATAATTGTTGTCACGTTCTCCGCTGTGTGCACGCCATGATGCCCTTGTCGGGATGTGGCAATGCCGGGCGCGGGTGGCGCAGTGTTTTTTGAAATGCAAAGATAGTTAAATTAATCCGATTATGCGCAATTGCAGCCTTGCAACCGCAAGACCAGAGGCGGGAAATGTGTGCTGTGGTAGACGGTATTATGCAAATTCTGTCACAAAGTTTGCCAGTTCAAGTGCAAATGCTTAATTTTGTCACAGTTATAAATAATATTAAAGCGATATTGACCATTATGAAGAAACTGGCAACACTATTCTTTGCGGCACTTCTTGCAACTGGCAGTGCAAGTGCCCAACTGCTTTACAAAATTTCGGGCAACGGCCTTGAAAAGCCTTCTTATGTCATAGGCACGTTTCATTACGGCAACGTAGGGTTTATCGAAAAGATATCTGGCGTGCGCGAGGCTCTCACCGAAACCGACCAGATGTATGGCGAGTTGAAGTGGGACGATGCGATGAACACCGACTCCTTGAAATATATGCAGTCGAAAATGAGCCTTACCGGCGGAGCTACGCTGAAGACTGTGCTCACTCAGGAACAGTTCACCAAGGTGGATGCATACGTCAAGAAAATGCTCGGTTTGGGATTAAGCAACCCTCAGGTGTTTGCCCAAATGGGCAAACTCACGCCTGCCGCACTGGCCAACCAGCTGCAGATGCTGGTTTATATGCAGCGCCACATGGGCGAGTTCGACCCTACGCACACGTTTGACCAGTATTTCCAGGCGCAGGCCAAGAAAAACAACGAGCCCGTGGGCGGCCTTGAAACAATGGCCTACCAGTCGGCACTGTTGTTTGACAGCGTTCCGATGAAACGCCAGGTGGCGCAGCTCATGTGCCTTATTGACAATCCCGACCGCTATGGCGACCTGATGGACCGTTTGGCCAATGCCTATTATGCGCAGGATTTGGATGCTGTGCAGAAGGCAGTTGAAGAGAAATTCGGATCCGACTGCGATTCCACCTCTGAAGAAGAGGAGGCTCTCATTTATGGCCGCAATGCTGCATGGGCAAAGAAAATGCCTGCAATAATGTCGGCAGCACCCACATTCTTTGCCGTGGGGGCAGGACATCTCGGCGGCAACCGGGGCTTGCTGCAGTTGCTCCGCACCGCAGGCTATACCGTTGAAGGGGTGACACAGTGATGCCGTCGCTGCAAAAGCGTGTCGGCATGGTGTAATGCCGACAACGGGAATGACTATGCTTAGCTATTGACGCAAAATGCAGGATGCAGGCGAGAATAGCAATCGTATTGTCACTGAAATTCATGTAAAAGGATGTAAAAACGACATTGCTTTTGGCAACCATAGTAACATATCATCGAAATGCGTTGCCAAAATGTTGACAAAAACACCAAAAGAAAAATCCTAACTACTCACGTTCAAGTAGTTAGGATTTCTTTTTGTGCGCCTGATAGGACTCGAACCTACACGTCATAAAACACCAGATCCTAAGTCTGGCGCGTCTACCAATTCCGCCACAAGCGCATAAGTGGGTGCAAAGTTAACACTTTAATTGCAAATGTGCAAATTTTCTTAGACTCTGTTGGGGCGCATAATCGTGCATGGACATGACGGCAGAGCGAATGGCTGACAGCATTATTGCATGCAAAAACGCCAATGCCGGTGTTTCTGCAACAGCCTGGCATTGGCGTTTCTCGTGCTTAGTATTGTTTATTCTTCTATCCATTCGCCGCTGAACGGCGCAGCCGTCGGCACCTCAGTGCCTGCACGGTAGTAGGCCACGAGCTCAACGTCGTAGATGAGCATGGAGTAGGCCGGTACATAGGGCGATGTGCTTTCAGTTGTGCCGTAGCCCAGTTGGTAGGGCACATAAACCATCCAACGGTCGCCGATGTGCATGTGTTGCAAAGCCGTTGAAAGTCCGTCGGTGACGTTTGACGACGAGGAAGACACTGAATATGTGCCTGGCGCTATTACGGCCGGGTTGTATTCGCCGCTATACGACTGCATGAACACATAGCCTTCCTTATAGGTGCTCGACGGGAGCAGACGTCCGCGGATGTTCAGTTTCACCGAATCGGTGTACAACGGGCATCCCGAACCAGTGCCGCGTGTCGTTACATGCACTGCTATACGGTCGTAGTTGTGGGTGGCAACCTCGTGTGTGAACGACCATTTGTCATATATTTTCCAGCTGGCAGCAGTTCCGGCCGTGTCTTTCACGGCTTCGGAGTAGATGCGGTCGAAACTGCTTGTGCTGTTGTTTTGCCAGTCGGCAAACTCCTCCACATCGTTGGTGTTCTCGCTGCACGATGCAAAAGCGGTGCAAAGGAGTGTGATGGCGATGGCTATGATGTTGTGGTGTGCTTTCATTTATTGCCTTACTGAAGTTTTTTCAAGAGCGACGAAATGCTCACCTTGTCTTCGATTATGCTGCGCAACTGGTCGATGCTGACGCGTTCTTGCTGCATGGTGTCGCGGAAACGCAGCGTCACGGTGTTGTCTTTGAGCGTGTCGTAGTCAACGGTTACGCAGTAGGGCGTGCCAACGGCATCCTGACGGCGGTAGCGTTTGCCTATGGTGTCTTTCTCGTCGTAGTGTGTGTTGAAGTGGAACTTCATTTCGTCTACAATCTCGCGGGCCTTTTCTGGCAGGCCGTCTTTCTTTACGAGGGGAAGCACGGCAAGCTTTGTCGGAGCCAAAGCGGGCGGCAACAGGAGCACGACACGTGTTTCGCCGTTGTCAAGCTGCTCTTCGCGGTAGCTGTGGCACATTACGCTGAGGAACATACGGTCAACTCCTATCGATGTCTCGATGTCGTAGGGAGTGAACGATTCCTTTGTCTGCGGGTCGAAATACTTTATCGAACGGCCCGAGAATTTCTCATGTTGCGAGAGATCGTAGTTGGTGCGGCTGTGTATGCCTTCCACTTCTTTGAAGCCGAAGGGCATCTTGAATTCGATGTCGGTAGCGGCATTTGCATAGAAAGCGAGCTTTTCGTGGTCGTGGAAACGGTAGTTGTCGGCTCCGAAACCGAGGGCCTGATGCCATTTCATGCGGGTCTCTTTCCATTTGTTGAACCATTCCATCTCGGTGCCGGGCTTCACGAAGAACTGCATTTCCATTTGCTCGAACTCGCGCATGCGGAATATGAACTGGCGTGCAACAATCTCGTTGCGGAATGCTTTACCTATCTGTGCTATGCCGAAAGGAATCTTCATGCGGCCGGTTTTCTGCACGTTGAGGTAGTTGACAAAGATGCCCTGTGCCGTTTCAGGACGCAGGTAGATCTTGCTTGTAGCATCGCTTGCAGAGCCCATCTCGGTGGAGAACATGAGGTTGAACTGGCGCACGTCGGTCCAGTTTTTGGTTCCGCTTATCGGGTCTACAATTTCCTCGTCGGTGATTATCTGCTTGAGTTCTTCAAGGTTAGGCCCCTGCATGGCTTCGGTGTAGCGTGCGTGCAGTGCGTCGCGCTTTTGCTGGTGCTCAATCACACGGCTGTTGGTGGCTCTGAACTGTGCCTCGTCGAATGAATCGCCGAAGCGTTTGCGGGCTTTTGCCACCTCTTTTGCTATCTTTTCTTCGTATTTTGCTATCTGGTCTTCAATGAGAACGTCGGCGCGGTAGCGCTTTTTCGAGTCGCGGTTGTCTATAAGCGGGTCGTTGAAGGCATCGACATGGCCGCTTGCCTTCCATATTGTCGGGTGCATGAAGATGGCGGAGTCGATACCCACGATGTTCTCGTGCAGGAGCACCATGCTCTTCCACCAATATTCTTTGATGTTGTTTTTCAGTTCGACTCCGTTCTGTCCGTAGTCATAGACAGCGGCAAGTCCGTCATAGATTTCACTGCTGGGGAACACGAAACCGTATTCTTTGCAGTGGCTCACGATTTTCTTGAAAACGTCTTCTTGTGCCATTTCTTCTGTATGTGTTTGTTGATGTTTCTTTTTATAGCGGCTTGTTGTGCCATGCAGCGTGCATGTCGTGCCGTTTGTTAAGGGTTTAAATGCGGCGGTTGTGTGCTTCGAAGCAGTAGGCGCAACCCCCGTATAATTGTGCAAAGTTATAGATTTTCGTTGAGCTTTGTGTCATTTTTGAGTTAAATTTATGAAAGTCTGCGCTGTTGGCTTGTAAAACGTGGCTTTCGGCAAACGTGTTCTGTGGCAGTGGTCTTTTCCGCTCAATGTTGCTGACAAAGGCTTTTCATATTGCAGACAAGGCTTCTTTACAGGCAGAAATGAGTGGTTCTGCGTTGTAAAGAAGCCTTGCTTGTGGTGTGGCCATGTGATGGATGCGCTCTGTCAGTCGCGTTCTATGAGCACTGTGGCATAGGCAGAGATGCCTTCTTCGCGCCCGGTGAAGCCGAGTTTTTCTGTTGTCGTGGCCTTTATAGAGATGTTGTCCTCGTCGGTTTTCAGTATTTCAGCCAGACATTTTCTCATTGCCGGAACGTGAGGGTTTATCTTCGGGCGTTCTGCACACACGGTGGCGTCGATGTTTCCGGTACGATATCCCTTGGTGGCGATGAGCGATACCGTTTCCGCGAGGATTTTCTTGCTGTCGATGTTAAGCGTCGATTCGGCCGTGTCGGGGAAATGATAGCCTATGTCGCGCATGTTGGCTGCCCCGAGAAGGGCATCGCAGATGGCGTGTATGAGCACGTCGGCATCGCTGTGACCGAGCAATCCGAGCGTATGGTCGATTTTTATTCCTCCGAGCCAGAGGTCGCGTCCGGGCACGAGCCGGTGCACGTCGTATCCGAAACCTACACGTATTTTCATTCTTTTATCCTTTGGATGTACTTTCTTTTATGTGCTTCCTTTCTTGTGTCGTGTGTCAACGCCGCTTGAAGAGGTCTTTTATTCCGTCCATGTCGAAGCTAAGAGTGAAGCGCAGAGTCTGGTCAAGCGGGTTGCTCTTTGCCGTTGCTATCACATAGGCGGCATCGAGTGAGAACACGTTCATCTTGAAGCCTGCACCCACGGTGAAGTATTTTCGGTTGCCTTTGTTGGCCGACTCGTTGTGGTAGCCGGCGCGCACCGAGAACTGGTCGTGGTAGACATATTCGGCTCCTACGCTCCAGTTTATCTCCTGCAATTCCTCCTTGAAACCGCCGGGAGCATCGCTGAAGCTCTTGAAGATGCCGCTAATCGACGATACGTCGTAGTAGTCTTTCTGCACGCGTTCTTGGTAATCCTCGGTTTGCTCGTTGTCTTTCTGCTTGGGATAGGTAGGCACAAGCAGTTTGTTGGCATCTGCCGCGATGGTGAACCGGTTGTATTCGTCGATGGGAATCATCAGCGAAGCACCGAGACGCAGGTTGGTAGGAATGAATTCGGCATTGTTGTCGCCGCCGAACGAGATTTTCGAACCGATGTTGGAGATGTTCAGTCCGAGTCCCAACTGGCACTCGCGCGAACCGATGTTGAGGTAGTTTTGGTAGTATGCGGCCAAGTCGACGGCAAAGGCCGAGCCTGGCGACGTGTCTTGGGTGTAGTCGTAGGTGAGGTCGGAGTATATCCATCGCACGGCGGCAGCTATTGAGAATTTCTCGCTGAGCATCAGTGAGTAGGCTACGTCTACCGACATTTCATAGGGATTTATGGTCATTGAGTTGTCGTCGGTTTCTCCGGCGTTGGTGTAAACCTCGCCCAGCGAGAAATAGCGCAATGATGCCGACACTGCCGAGTAGTCGCCTATGCGGTAGTATCCGGCCAGATAGGCGAGGTCCATGTCGCTTACAAGTTGCCTAAGCCACGGTGTGTAGTTGAGCGCCACTCCTGCCCTTGATATTGCAAAAGGGTATTTTGCTGGATTCCAGTATTGTGAAACCACGTCGGGGTCGGTTGCCGCACCCACGTCGCCAAGACCTGCCGCACGCGCGTCGGGGGCTATGGTCTGCGATGTCACCGATGTGTTTACAGGGTTGAACATGTCTTTCTTGTCCTGGGCCGATGCCCCGAGCGACGTAAATAAGGCGATGGCTAGCACCGCTATTTTTGATATGTATTTCATTATTTGTTTGTTACTTGTTGGAAAACGGGCCGTTGCCGTGATGCCGCTTTTTGTTTCTTCTGTTTTTAGACTAACGTTGTTTCGGCTTATTTATTGCCTATCACCACCAGTTTCTTGGCTTTCGACGTGCGTGTTCCGCCTTCTGAGGTGAGGCGCACACGGTAGAGATACACTCCGGTTTGCAGTCTGCCGCCACTGTCGGTTGTCAAGTCCCAGTCGATAGTATAGGTGCTGCCAGTGCTCTCGCCGCTCTCGTCGTGACGCCACAACTGGCGTCCGCTCATGTCGAATACGTCGATGCCCACCGTCAGCTCCGACCCGTTGCGGTCGTGTGTGATGATGAATGTGGTGCTTTCGGTGGCCGGATTCTTCGTGCAGTCAATGCTGCACTGCGGCTTCAATCCCTTGACAACGTTGAAATCAAGCTCTGCTATCGACACGTTGTTGAGCACATCCCATGCGCGGAACAGCAGTTTGTGCTTGCCTACGGTGAGTTCGGGAATGTTGTAGTGCGTGGTGCCTGAGGTGTAGGAACCGAAATCATAGCTGAAATTGTCGTTGAGCGAGTAGGTTGACGACAGTTTTCCGTCGATTACGAGCTGCATGTCGTGGCCCACGCCGCTGCCCGTGGCGTTGATTCCGTCCTTGTCTTTTATCTCTGCCACGAAATATGGCGTTGAATTCACGTTGCCGCCGTTGGCAAACGACGGGGTGTTGAGGTAGCAGAATATCGACGGACCGATGGAATCGTTGTCGGCGATGTCGCTTCCGCCTATTATGAACTGTTCCTCATATCCGTTTGCCGAAACGGTGTGGGCGGTGTTTATGGCATGTATGTTTATCAGTCCCGTTTCGTTGGAATAGTTAATGTCCTTGGGCACGGGGAACGTTATCTCGAACCGTCCGGCACGCACGCTGTCGCTTCCTGAATATATGGTGTTGGGACGGTCGTAGT
>CAVDJG010000091.1:2737-7512 GCA_963609005.1 Acidaminococcaceae bacterium | reverse complement strand
CCAAGAAGACAACTACCACAACAAAGAAGACAACAACGACAAAGAAGAAGACAACCACCACGACGAAGAAAACAACGAAGAAAACAAAATAAGCCTTCGACGAAATGCAGCACACTCGCTGCATTAAGGCAAACAAAAGACATAACGGCCACCCGCCACGAAACAACGTGCGGGTGGCCGTTTGTTTTGTCTGCGCGCCCCACATAAGGCTTTGCACCAAACCATAGCGGCCTTGCCTGCCCGCCCAAATGCCGTTGCCACGCGTCGTGCACCGTATGGCGCACGCGCGTGCAGCGCCCGACACACGCACGCACACCATTTGCTGCACGAGCCCACCGCGCACGGCCCACGCCGCCACCGGCACTTTTTTGCCGCCACACAATAAAATGCCCCACCCATAATTTGGCGTTTCAAAAATAAAACACTAACTTTGAAAGCACTATAACCTCATAAAAAAACCTGTGCTTATGATAGGATATTTCATTGAGAACGTGTGGCTGCTCTGGCTTATCATTGCAGTAGTATGCCTGACAATGGAAATGTGTTCGGGCGACTTTTTCATCACATGCCTTGGGCTGGGAGCACTGTGCGCCATGATTTCGTCGCTCATCGGCGTGCCGTTCTGGGTGCAGGTGACAGTGTTTGCCGTGTTTGCCGTGCTCTCGATATGCTTTCTGCGGCCGAGGCTTCTGGCCATGTTGCATGCCGGCGGAAAGGAAAGGCCGAGCAATGCCGATGCACTCTACGGGCGCATAGGCGAGGTGACGCAGACAATAACGGCAGGCGACTACGGGCGGGTGAAGATTGACGGCGACGACTGGAAAGCCCAGTCAACCGACACTGCCGACATAGCCGTGGGCGACAAGGTGCGCGTGGTGGGACGCGAGAGCATAATCCTCACGGTTGACCGCGTGTGAACCGACACTCAGCAAGCAATCTATTTCTTAAAAACAATACCTAACAACTTTTTATTTATGGAATTTCTCACAATCTTTCTCATCGTGCTGGTAGTGTTAGCCATCGTATTCGTGAAAATGGCGATAGTGATAATACCGCAAAGCGAAACCCAAATCATAGAACGACTGGGCAAATATTACAACACACTCAGCCCCGGAGTCAACGTGATAATACCGTTCATCGACCGCGCCAAGACCATCGTCACAATGGCACGCGGACACTATATGTATTCAAACACCATCGACCTGCGCGAACAGGTGTACGACTTCGACAAGCAGAACGTGATAACCAAGGACAACATACAGATGCAGATAAACGCTCTTCTGTATTTCCAGATTGTTGACCCGTTCAAGGCCGTATATGAAATAAACAACCTGCCCAACGCCATAGAAAAGCTCACGCAGACCACACTGCGCAACATCATAGGCGAAATGGAGCTCGACCAGACACTCACCTCGCGCGACACTATAAACACAAAACTGCGTGCCGTGCTCGACGATGCAACCAACAAGTGGGGAATAAAGGTTAACCGCGTGGAGCTGCAAGACATCATCCCGCCGTCGAGCGTGCTGCAGGCCATGGAGAAACAAATGCAGGCCGAACGCAACAAGCGTGCCACCATTCTCACATCGGAGGGCCAGAAGCAGGCCGCCATACTGCAGTCGGAAGGCGAAAAAACAAGTACTATAAACCGTGCCGAGGCCGTGAAACAGCAGGAAATACTCCACGCCGAGGGCGAAGCACAGGCTCGCATACGCAGAGCCGAGGCCGAAGCAATAGCCATTGCCAAGATAACCGAAGCGGTGGGACAAAGCACCAACCCGGCCAACTACCTGCTCGCACAGAAATATATTGCCATGATGCAGGAGCTGGCCGAGGGCGACAAGACCAAGACGGTGTTCATGCCCTACGAGGCAACCAACATGCTCGGAAGCATAGGGGGCATAAAGGAACTTTTCAAAGACGTAAAATAAGAAACCGAAACAACCGCCACTGCCCGCCATGGAGAATGCCACACAACGGCACACTCTCCGTGGCGGACTGGCACAACAACGATACTCAAACATGAACATTTGCATAGTTGTGGGCGCACGCCCCAATTTCATAAAGGTGGCACCCATACTGCGTGCCGCCGACAAGGCCCGCGCCGCAGGCGACGACATAAGCTGTAAACTCGTGTATGCCGGACGCGACGACGACGCGACACTCGAGCCACAGCTCTTCGACGACCTGCAGATGCGCCGACCCGACGTGTTTCTCGGCGTTGACTGCGAGAATCTGAACGAACTCACGGGGCAGGTGATGTCGGCATTCGAGCGTTATCTGCAACAGAACAAGACCGATGTGGTGATTGTTGTTGACGACCTGGCCTCGACAATGGCCGCTGCAATAGTGACAAAGAAGCAGGGGCTCACGCTGGCACATCTTGTGGCCGGAACACGTTCTTTCGACATAAACATGCCCAAAGAGATAAACCGCCTGGTGATTGACGGCCTGTCCGACCTGCTTTTCACCGCCGGACTGAGCAGCAACAGCGCTGCAACACGCGAAGGGGCCGAACAGTCGAAGATATATATGGTGGGAAACATACTCATGGACACACTGCGCAGCAACCACTCGAGGTTCTGCCAGCCTGAGATTTTCAAGCAGCTCTCGCTCGAAGAGGGGCGATATATCGTGCTGACGCTCAACCGCAAGGTGTTGCTTGCCAACAAAGCCGAACTGCGGCAACTGCTTTCCGCTCTCGCAAGCGGGGCCGGCGACATTCCGGTAGTGGCACCGCTAAGACAGCGCGCCGAGGAAGCCGTGGCCGAAATCATGGCCGAAGACCCTGAGAAATTCAAGTGCATACACGTCGTAAAACCGTTGTCTTATCTGGAATTCGGCTACATCTCGGCCCACGCCATAGGTGTAGTGACCGACTCGGGCAACGTGGCCGAAGAGGCAACATTCAACGCCGTGCCGTGCATAACGCTCAACAGCTATACCGAGCACATAGAAACAGTGAAGACTGGAACAAACGTTCTCGTGGGTGAAGACCCGGAACGGCTCGCCGCCGAGCTCAAGAATATGGTGGCCGGACAGTGGAAACACAGCGGAGTGCCCGAACGATGGGACGGCCGTTCGGCCGAGCGCATAGTGCAGATATTGTCGGAACTGAAACGATAAGGAGGCAAAATCATGGAAAAGCGTAAAATAGTGCTTGTCACAGGAGCGACAAGCGGAATAGGTGAAGCATGCGCGCTGAAATTCGCACGAGGCGGTTTCGACGTGATAATAACCGGACGCAACGCCGAAAAGCTCGACAAAGTGAAGCTCGCCATAGAGCAAACCGGTGCCGAAGCAACGGTTCTTTGCTTTGACGTGCGCAACCGCGAAGCGGCCACCAAAGCCATTTCGCAACTCGACGGAAGGTGGAGCAAGGTGGACGTTCTGGTGAACAACGCCGGCTTGGCACTCGGTCTTGAAAAGGAATACGAGGGCAATCTCGACGACTGGAGCGTGATGATTGACACCAACATAAAAGGGCTGCTCACGATGACACGGCTCATAGTGCCCGGAATGGTGGAGCGCAACAGCGGTCATGTGATTAACATTGGCAGCGTAGCCGGCGACCAGACTTATGCAGGAGGCAACGTCTATTGCGCCACGAAGGCTGCCGTGAAGGCTCTTACCGACGGACTTCGCATCGACCTTATGCACACTCGGGTGCGCGTAACCAACGTGAAGCCGGGACTGGTTGAGACAAATTTCAGCGTAACACGGTTTCACGGCGATGCCAACCGCGCCGCAGGAGTATACAAGGGAATAAAGCCTCTCACCGGCGACGACATTGCCGACGTAGCCTTCTATGCAGCAAGCGCGCCCGAGCATGTGCAGATAGCCGAAGTGCTCGTGCTTGCCACCCACCAACCCAACGGCAGCACATTGCACAGAGAGCCGGAAAATGCCTGACATAAAGGCATGATTGCCAAAAGAAACAACAATTTTCGATATAACCAACTAAACGAAATGAACATGGAAACAAAAGTAGACAACCGCATCATCAGTGCAGCGATACTTGCCATAGGCATCATCGTGCTCGGACTGTGTGTAAAATCTGGCATCGACAACTTTGCCAACAAAGACCGAAAAGTGTCCGTGAAAGGTCTGGCAGAGAAGGAAGTGGCAGCCGACAAGGTGACATGGCCGATACTGTCGAAGGAACTGGGCAACGACCTGCCCGACCTATATGATAAAATAGCCGTGACACAACGCAAGATAAAGAAATTCCTTGTTGACAACGGAGTGAAGGAAAACGAGATTAACATAAACGCCCCGGTGGTGATCGATCTCAATGCCGACCAGTACAGCAACAACGTCAGGACATTCCGCTACAACATCACATCGATTATCACCGTCACTTCGCGCAACGTGAAACTGGTGCGCAGCATCATAGCACGCCAGGGCGAACTGCTCAAGGAGGGAGTGGCCATTGTGGATGGCGGATATGAAAATCCCGTGAAATATGAATATGTGTCGTTCACGTCGATGAAGCCCAAGATGATGGAAGAGGCCATTCAGAACGCCGAGAAAACAGCAAAGCAGTTTGCAAAGAACAGCAAGAGCAAGCTCAACAAGATAATAAGTGCCGACCAGGGACAGTTCTCTATCGACGACCGCGACTCCAATACTCCGTATATAAAGAAGGTAAGGGTGGTGACAACTGTCACCTATTCGCTGAAAGACTGACCCTCTTTGCTCACGAGACTTACGCTGCAAGCGCACAAGTGCGACAGAATATTGCAAATAATGTTTATATTCTTGCGATTCGATTA
>CAVDJG010000091.1:0-2723 GCA_963609005.1 Acidaminococcaceae bacterium | reverse complement strand
CAAAAATTTTAGTATCTTTGCGTTAGAAGCAAAATTAATCGGACGAAGCCTAAATGCGGATGTAGTCTCGCATCCGGAAAAACAACATAACACGACTGTAACGAGACACGCAGTCGGTACAGGAGGGACAAATTATGAGAACAGTAAAGAGATCGTATGATTTCGAATCATACGAGTTGGACAACGTTTACAACGAGGTTGACGATCGTTACGTAAAGGAGAATTCCTCCATTTGGTATAACTGAAAATCAAGTGTTATAAGAACTGCGTGTGGGCCAATTGCCGCCAAAGCCATAAGCCAAAGCAACTGCATTGCCCACACGCAGTTCTTTTTTATGCCGACAACACACATTAATCCATAAACAAGGCAAGCGAGACTACAAGGCCGAACAAAGAAAAAGCCTCTACTACCAATCCTCAAATTCCAGTTCCAATTCGTCACTCTGTTTCTTTTGCATGCGGTTGTTCCCGGCCACTTTCCCCGTTTCTTCAGTCGATGTTTTGCTCACCGACAATCCCAACAAGCGTATGGGACGGTCGGAAGAATATTCTACCAACCTGAGCAACTGCTTGGCAAGAGGCAGAATATCGCTTTTCTTCTTAAGAATTTTCGGTTGCGAAATGCTGCGAGTTATTTGTGTGAAATCGGAAAACTTTACTTTCAAGGTGAGCGTCCGGCCCTCAAAACCGCTCTTTGCTATACGTTCCAGCAGTTCGATCACCACATGATACAGTTCGATTATCACCGCCGACTGGGCATAAATGTCTTCAACGAATGTCTGTTCACAGCCCACCGACTTGCGTTCCCGGCTTGTTATGACCGCGCGTTCGTCAATGCCCCGAGCGAAATCATGAAACACATGCCCCGCTTTTCCAAACGTGTCGACAAGACGACTTTCGGGAAATTCTCTCAAATCGGCCCCAGTAAAGATGCCCATAAGGTGCATTTTCTGTAGCGTTTTCCTGCCCACGCCCCAGAAATTCTCAACCGGTAGCCGGGCAATAAAGTCGAGAGCCTTGTCGGGGTGGATGGTGCATATCCCGTCAGGTTTGCGGTAATCGGAAGCCACCTTGGCCAGAAACTTGCAATAACTTATACCCGCCGAAGCCGTAAGTCCCGTAGTTTCCTTTATGCGAACCTTTATTTCCCGGGCTATGTCAACCGCAAGATCCACGCGTTTCTTGTTGTCGGTGACATCAAGAAATGCCTCGTCGATGGAAATGGGTTCTATTATGTCGGTGTATTCGTGGAATATTTCATGTATCTGCCGCGAGATTTCCTTGTAACGCTCATACCGGCACGGCACGATGATGAGCTGCGGACAACGTTTCTTTGCCTGCACAATCGACTGGGCAGAATGCACTCCCCACCTGCGCGCCTCATAGCTGGCCGTTGAAACCACACCGCGAGGCCCGTCGAAACCCACTGCTATGGGTTTGCCCCTATACTCGGGATTGTCTCTTTGCTCTACCGATGCAAAGAAAGCATCCATGTCTATATGTATTATCTTGCGGTTGGCCAATGTCGTTTACAGTTTCTGCAAAGTTATGTTTTTTCCTTTTTCCACGGAAATTTATTTTCCGCTTAGTGGAAAAAGCGTCGTGCTTAGGCAAGAAAGCCGCCCCAGGCACACGGCATACAAAAAAGAGAAAGAGGAAAACCGCATTGCAGTTTTCCCCTTTCTCATATCGTTTCAATAATGCGTAACCGTATCGCCGCATCGCGGTGTCGGCCACTTTTCAACTTATTCTTCGTTTTCAGGACGCAGTTTGCGCACCGTTTCGGCAGCGCGCCACATCTCCATATCGTGCATGGCTTTAAGCTCTGCGTTGAGTTTCTCGCGGTAGTCGGGCTTCGAATTGGAGTCGATTGAAATCTGAGCTTCGTTGCCTGTCTTCACCGAGAGATAGAGCCACTCCATTACAGGCTTTATGGCCTCGCGGAAACGCGGTGCCCAGTCGAGCGCACCACGCTGTGCTGTTGTCGAGCAGTTGGCATACATCCAGTCCATACCTTTCTCTGCAAAGAGCGGCATAAGGCTCTGTGTGAGTTCCTCAACGGTTTCGTTGAAAGCCTCAGAAGGCGAGTGTCCGTGCTCACGCAGCACTTCATACTGAGCCTCAAGCAGTCCCTCGATAGCTCCCATGAGCGATCCGCGCTCGCCGGTAAGGTCGGATGTGGCCTCGCGCTGGAATGTAGTTTTGAACAGATAACCTGCTCCTATGCCTATACCGAAGGCTATTGTCTTCTCCTCGGCCTTGCCCGATGCATCCTGATATACGGCATACGAGCAGTTAAGGCCACGTCCTTCGAGGAACATTGAGCGCAACGACGTGCCCGAACCTTTGGGAGCCACCATTATGACATCCACGTTTTCTGGCGGCACAACACCGGTGCGGTCGTTCCAGTTAATGGCAAATCCGTGTGAATAATACAATGTCTTGCCCGGCGTGATATACTGCTTTATCTTCGGCCAAACAGCTATCTGTCCGGCATCGGAGAGCAGCATGCATATCACAGTGCCCTTCTGTGCGGCCTCTTCTATGGAGAACAGTGTCTTGCCCGGAACCCATCCGTCGGCCACTGCCTTGTCGTATGTTTTGCCCTCACGCTGTCCCACGATCACGTTGAAACCATTGTCGCGCAAGTTGCCTGCCTGACCCGGACCCTTTGGGAGCCACCATTATGACATCCACGTTTTCTGGCGGCACAACACCGGTGC
>CAVDJG010000090.1:0-7519 GCA_963609005.1 Acidaminococcaceae bacterium | reverse complement strand
GAACTGTTTAGTGTAAAATCGACAGGGGTACTGACTGCAAACGATTTGTTAAATGTTTCTTTCTCTAAACAAGAGCATGAAGAAAAAATGATTGAGCTTCAAAACCTGCCGGAGAAGGAATGGAGAAAGAAATACAAAAGGGAAAAAGACACTCGCGATTGGACTTATTTGGGTGCAAAAAAAGATTCAATGGTAGACGGAGTAATGATACCTTATTCGTATCGTCCATTTGATTTTAGATACACTTTTTACACTGGTAATTCAAAGGGGCTTTACACAAATCCCCGAAAAGAAGTAATGTGTAATGTACTAAACAAACCAAACCTGTGTTTGTGCGTTTGTAAATCGTCTACGGAGAACGATTGGAAATTGTTGTTTATCTCACGATTTCTTGTTGATGACTGCTATGTATCCAACAAGACAAAAGAGCGTGCTTATGTTTTTCCTCTCTATCTTTACACTGAAGAATTTGGCAAAGAAACGAAAGTTCCGAATTTGAAAGAGGAGGGTTGGAAGCGGTTTAATGAGGCGATAGGGCGAGAAACCAGCCCCGAAGAACTGCTTGCCTATATTTATGCGGTGCTTCATTCGCCGGCATATAGGGCGAGATACAGGGATTTTCTGAAGGTTGATTTCCCGCGTATTCCATTGCCTGCATCGCAAGGAGAATTTGACAGGCTTGCGGCAATAGGGCAGAAGCTGATGGATTTGCACTTGATGCGCGGAACACAAAGTTGGAAGTGCACCACGACATTCCCCGAACCCGGGTCGCAACGGGTTGACTTGCTGAAATGGAAAGAAGGGAAGGTGTGGATAAACGACCGGCAATATTTCGGCAATGTGGCCGAAACGGTGTGGAACTGTTGCATAGGCGGCTATCAGCCGGCCCAAAAATGGTTGAAAGACAGGCGCGGACGCACACTGTCGTTCGACGAAACGAGGCATTATCTGCACATCATCCATGCGCTATCGGCCACATTGGATCTGATGAAGGAGATATAGCCGCAGCGCGTTGGCGTAATTGGCCGGTGCAAGAGCCAATTACGCCGCGCTTGCGGGCGGTTATTTATATTTGTCCATCAGGCCTTGGGCGCGTTCGTCGCCTAACTGTTTGGCCTTCTCAAGACATTCAAATCCGGCGGCCTTGTCGGCTTTCATCACCAGCGCCAGACCTTTTATTATTAGTGCATCGGTGTTTTCGGGGGCGATGGCGAGGCACAGGTCGGCGGCCTTCACGGCATCGTCATACTGGCTCACGCGCAGTTGCAGCGAGGCAAGCTCGGCCAGATAGTATTGGTTTCCGGGCGTGAGATAGGCCGCATGTGCTATGTCGTTGAGCGCTTGCTGGTATTGTCTGATGTTTAGTTCGCATTTGTATCTTGTGTAATAGAATTCGGCCGAGCCTCTTCCATACACCAAGGTGTCGTAGGAGTTGTAGTCGGCCAGCGCCTTGCGATATTCGCCGTTGCTGTCGTAGGCCTGCGCTCTTGCGAGCAGGTAGGGCGCGGCCACATTGGTATAGGGCTTCGGGCATTGTGCCACGGCACTGTCGAGCAAGGCTATGATGGTTTCCTTCGGGGCGCCGAGCTGGTTTTTGCACTGTGCAGTCTCGAAGAAAACTTCGCTGTTGGGCATTGATTGTGTGAGATCTTCAAATGCTTGGCAGGCTTCGGCATATCTGCCTTTGGCAAACTGTATCTGCGCGATGCGGTGCTTGTAGGTGGGTTGTGCATCGATGGAGTAGGCTTTCTGCGCCTCCTGCAAAGCCTTGTCGAAAGTCCAGTTGGTGTAGGTTGTGTCGTTGCTGTAGGCGAGTTTCTGATACATTATACGTGCATATTCAGAATGGGCTTCGGCTTTGTTGCTCACCAGTCTCAATGCTGTTGCCATGGTTTCGTCGGCCTTTTGGAAATTGCCCACCGACACATTCTCAAGGGCATTTGCCGAGTAGCCGTCGATTTCGTGCGGGAATTTCGCTATGAAATCCTCGGTGTAGCCAAGATATTTCGGCTTGTTGTTCTGGTCTACGGCAAGCATCAGCATCAAGAGCGCGTCTTTCTTGTTGGCAGGAAGATCTATGCGGATGTTGGTTTTGGAGTATAGCGAACTGTTAACGGCCAGGGCCTCGACACCCAACGACTTTATGAAACGGGCATCGACAGCTTGTGTGAAGAGCGATGCCTTGTTGGGATGAAGCAAGGCTATCACCTGACCTGCGTTGTTGACAAACGGAAATCCCGGTTGGCCCGACTGCTGGTTTACTGCAAACACATAGTATTTGTATTTGTCCATGAAGGTTTCTTCGCGCTCTATGTCAAACTGTGTGGGCATGATTTTCTGTCCGTCGGTGTCAATAAGCCACAGTTTGCTGCCTTTGGGCAGGTCGGTTGTGGGCAGCGTGGCCGCAGTGGTGCGCTGTGCCTTTACCTTGAATTTGCACACGTCGTAAAGTTCGTTTACGCCGCATATCGACTTCACTTCGTGCTGTATTCCGTTGCAGTCGGTAGCAACGGCATGGTCGGCGTTTGCCAAAGTGGTCCATGTTCCGATTGCGGTGCCGTCGTTGTCGATGAAAACACCGTAGGATGTGGCCATCGTGTTGCCTCCGGCATCGTAGGCGGTGAGCTTGAATGTTGACTTGATGGCATTTTTTACGATTGACGGTTGGGCCGACGCGAAATTCAGCGCAGCCGCCAGTGTGACGATGAATGTGTATATTCTTCTCATTTTTGTTTTGTTATTTGCTTGAATTAAGCAGCGACACGGCATTCTCTATGGCCGCCTGCGTTATGTTGGCACCGCTCAGCATCTGTGCAATCTCGTCGATGCGCTCGGCATTGTCGAGCTCTTTCACGATGCTCACTGTGCCTGTGGGTGTTTCCTGCTTGGCCACCTTGTAGTGGGTTGATCCTGCGGCTGCTATTTGCGGGAGGTGGGTTATGCATATCACCTGCCTGTGGGTGTGACCCATATCCTTCATTATTACGGCCATTTGCTCGGCCACGCGTCCGCTCACTCCGGTGTCGATTTCGTCGAAAATGATTGTGGGCAAACCAATGGCTTTGCTTATCATGGCTTTAAGCGAGAGCATGACGCGGGCTATTTCGCCGCCCGAAGCCACCTCGGCCACCGGTCGCATGTCGGTGCTTGAGTTGGCACTGAAGAGGAATGTTATCTTGTCGGAACCGTTGGCACCGAGTTCGCTTGCCGAAAGCTTCACGTTGAAGCGCACCTTGGGTATGCCCAACGGGATGAGAAGCCGTGATATTTCTTCCTCGACATTGGCGGCGGCCTGTTTTCTCGATGCCGTGAGAACGGCGGCTTTTGCCTCGCACTGGCTTCTTAACTCGGCCACGCGCCGCTCCTGTTCGGCAAGCATTTCGTCGCCGTTGTCGATGCCGTCGAGCTGCGAGTTGATGTCGTTGAGCTTGCTGATTATTTCGCTTATGTTGGCGGCATGGTATTTCTGTTCAAGACTGTATATGGTGTCGAGCCTTGATGTTATGTCGTTGAGCCGTTGCGGGTCGAACTCCACCGACTCCATCTCGCCGTAAATCTCTTGCGATATGTCCTTTATCTCGATGAAACAGTTGTCTATGCGTTCGGCAAGATCTTTTGAGTTGGGATAAATGCCCTCGATGTTGTGCAGCAAACTTGATATGTTGCGTATTCGGCCCACGATGCCTGTGTCTTCGTTGTCGAGCTCGAAATCGGCTTCATGCAGTGCGCGTTTTATGTCTTCGGCATGACTCATGATGTCAGACTCCTGCTCAAGTTCTTCCTGCTCGTTCTCCTGCAGATTGGCTTCAGACAGTTCTTTTTGCTGGAAACGCAGAAAATCCTCGTTCTCACGGTTCTTTGCAATAGCCTGGCGCAGGTCGGAAAGTTCTTTCTCGGCCTGCCGGTATGCAGCGAAACAGGAACGGTAGTCGGAGAGTTGCGGTTTGTTGCGGGCGATGATGTCAACCACATTCATCTGGAAATCCTCCTTGTTGAGCAGGAGATTTTGGTGTTGGCTGTGCACATCAATCAACTGTTCGCCCAAGTCGCGCATCACCGAGAGGGTGACAGGAGTGTCGTTTATGAATGCACGGCTTTTTCCGTTGGCATTTATCTCCCTGCGTAGGATGCACTCTTCGGGTATGAAATCGAGGTCGTGGAGCTTGAAAAACGAGTCAAGCGGCTCGGAGTTGTATATGCTCAGGTCGAATATTGCTTCGATTATGCACTTTGTTGTTCCGCTTTTCACCTGCTTTGCGTCGGCTCTGTTGCCGAGCAGCAGTCCGATTGCACCTATTATTATGCTCTTGCCGGCACCCGTTTCGCCGGTGATTACCGAAAAACCGGGATGGAAATTCATTTCCAGCAGGTCGATAAGGGTGAAATTCTTTATTGTAAGTTTTTTCAGCATGTCTTTGTTTCCTCATTGTTTGGCGGCTGGCGCACCGTGGGCGTGTGCTGCAACCAGGTTTTCGTGCATGTGGCCGTGCCTACTCCTTTATCTTCTCCCACGCCGTGTTTTGGCTCGCGTTGATAGAGAACAGGATGTCATATACGGCCTCTTTCTCTTTCTGCGTGCCTTTACCCTTGTATATGTTGGCCAATTCGTCGCGCTTGTAGTCGGTCCATATTTGCGGCAGAAGGCTCAGCGGCTTGTCGTCGTGGCTTTTCTTCAAGTTTTCTTCAATGGCCGTTGTTATGTTGGCACGTCCGCGTTCGGCGTTTGTGGCCATTTCGTCAAGACCGTTGCGGTAGTAGTTGTATTGCAGTTGTCTGAACGGTTTCATTGCACCGTCGAGATAATCGTTGATGATTGCAAATCTGTTGCGGTCGCTGTCGAAGGCTTTCCACCCCGGATAGTTGAGGTTTTGCGCGTTGTTGGCAAGGTTCATGCAGAGTTGCAGAACGTCTTCTCCGCCCATTGGGGCAAACGAGTCGAGGTTCAAACCTATTATGAGATAGGCATAATAGGCTACAAGTGCGGTGAGCTGGTTGTCTACTGTCTCGTCGTTGAACTGTATCTGGTCGAATTGTGCAAACTCGAAATTGAAGTCGTTGTCGGTGTTGTTGTATAGCGTTGATGTGTAAGACGAGTTATACACTGGGCGCGTGGCCTGTATCACGGCCTTGCATGTGAACACGTTAGAGGAGTTGTCGTATTTTGTAACAGTTATGTTGAAATTGCAAGGTATGCGCTCGTTCTTCTGGAACTGGAGGTTGGTCCACTGCCGGTCGTTGATGAATTGCGTGAGCGTTTGCGACAAATCGTCGAAAACGCTCGCGTCGGTGCCCTGCACCTGATTGTGGTTTATGGTGACTTTCGCGTTGAGTTCCTGTGCGCCTATGCCAAGTGTGAACAATGACATGGCAAAGGTGAGTAACAAGAAAAGCATTCCTTTTTTGGGCATGGATAACTGTTTTTGGGGGTTGTCATTTGCTGGCGTCTTGCCGGATGGCGTTTGCAACGCTGGCAATTTCGTCAACTATGTAGCGGGCTATCTCGGGTTTCGACTTCTTCGGATAGGATTTTATGCCGTCGATCGATATTATTTCTATCTGGTTTTCGTCAGAACCGAAGCATGTGCCTTTGTTTTTCAAGCTGTTGAGCACAATGAAGTCGGCATTTTTCTTTTTCAGTTTGAGCCTGGCGTTGGCCTCCTCGTCATTGGTTTCAAGGGCAAATGCTACGATGGTTTGGCCTTGTTTTTTGGCTTTTCCGAGTGTTGCGGCAATGTCTTCGTTGGGAGTCAGCTTTATTGCCATGTTGTCGCCGGTGCGCTTTATCTTCTCTTTTGCAACCGTTTCTGGACGGTAGTCGGCCACAGCGGCGGCGAGAACGGCTATGTCGGAGCCTCTGAATGCCTCAACCGCGGCTTCATACATCTCCTGGCAACTCTCCACGTCGCGGCGGTGTATGGCTGCCGAGCAGCCGATCGATACAGGTCCTGCCACAAGTGTCACTTCGGCGCCCCGTCGTGCACACTCTTCGGCAATCGAAAATCCCATTTTCCCGCTCGAATAATTGCCGATAAACCTTACGGGATCTATCTTCTCGTAGGTGGGGCCGGCGGTTACGAGAACCTTCTTTCCGGCCAAGTCGCAGATGTGCGGGGCTTTCTCGCTGAAGAAATCGTCTATCTGTTTTATTATGTTGTCGGGCGATTCCATTCTTCCCTTGCCTTCAAGTCCGCTGGCGAGAAATCCTGATGCGGGGTCGATGATGTGGTTTCCGTATGACTTGAGAGTGTCGATGTTGGCCTGTGTTGAGGGATGTGCAAACATATCCAAGTCCATGGCCGGAGCCACAAACACGGGGGCTTTCATCGACAGATAGGTGGTTATGAGCATGTTGTCGGCTATGCCGTGGGCCATTTTGCCTATTGTGCTTGCCGTGCATGGGGCTATGAGCATGGCGTCGGCCCACAGACCGAGATCGACATGAGAGTTCCATGTTCCGTCGCGGCGTGAGAAAAACTCGCTGACAACTGGTTTGTGGGTGAGCGTTGACAACGTGAGTGGGGTGATGAACTCTTTGCCTGATGGCGTGATTACCACCTGCACTTCGGCTCCGCGCTTTATTAATCCGCGGATTATTTCGCATGCTTTGTAGGCAGCAATCGACCCCGTTATGCCCAATACTATTTTCTTTCCGTTCAGCATCTTCGTCGTGTTAGTAGGTAAACGGCCTGTGTGCAATGTGCCGTAATGTTGGTGTTGTGTGGATGCTATGCCTGTTTTTTGTTGGCAAATTCGCGAAGACGTATTCTCGTCAGCACCTGCTTGGTGTTGTAGGTGAAGTCGCCTGCAAGCATCCAACTGTAATATCCCGGGTCTTGGCGCAGCACATCGGCCACGCCCTTGCCTTTGTATTTTCCGAAATTGAATGTCTCAATCTTTACGGCATTTCCTTCACTGTCGGTTACGGGCATGCCGTTCTTGTCGAAAACGGGCTTCCACACTATGCGTCCGGCAAAGTCTACGTTGTCGTTTGTCTTTGAAAATTCGGCGAGCTTGTCCATGTCGTTTTCAAGACAACGGTCGGGTTCGGTCTGCACTTCGGGGTTGTATTTGTCAAGTTCGCCCATGAGCACCCGGTAAGTGGCCTCTGTGTCGTTGTCGGCACGGTGGGCAATGAAGTCGTCTTCCATTTTCCTTCCGCAGTAGAACTTGTAGGCTGCGGCAAGGTTGCGGCGTTCCATTTTGTGGAATATGGTTTGTGCGTCGATTAGGCGGCACTTTGAAAAGTCGAAATCGATGCCTGCTCTGAGAAATTCTTCCGACAGCAACGGAATGTCAAAATGGTTTGAGTTGAAGCCGGCAAAGTCGCAGCCTTTCATCTCCTCGGCAAGTTTTCCGGCCAGTTCTTTGAATGTAGGACTGTCTTTCACATCGTCGTCGGATATTCCGGTTAGTTCGGCCACTTCTTGCGGAATGGGTTTTTGCGGGTTGACGAAGAGGTTTTCGCGTTTTTCTTCGCCCGAAGGATATACCTTAATATATGATATTTGTATGATTCTGT
>CAVDJG010000089.1:0-7645 GCA_963609005.1 Acidaminococcaceae bacterium | reverse complement strand
GTCGTGTCGTGGGCATGCCGCCGTGTCGGTGCGCGGCACACACTGTAATTCCAAATGCAAAGATAATGCCAAAAGTTGAATTATCGTTGTCTTGCAGACAGTTTGTTGCCCGGCGTGCGGCATTTTTTCTTTTTTATTCACATTTCGGCCCGTGTGTGGCACACGCGGCTTCTGACGCTTTGTCATAAGCCGCCGTTTCGGGGCCGTTACGTGTCCGTTTGCGCCCGTCGAAGCATTGTCGGCGGCGTGCGGCGCATGCGGCGCGTGTGTGCAGCGTCTGCCGCACGCGCGTGCACCATGTGCTGCATGTGCCGGGTAAGCTTATTTCGCGTCGGCACCGGGGCTTGTGCCAAACTCATCCTTGTAGCATTTGTTGAAGTAGGAGGGCGACGAGAAACCCACGGCATAGGCTATCTCGGCTACGGTGCCCGTGCCGGCTTCAATCATGCGGCGTGCCTTTGCGAGCCTGGCCTTGCGCAGAAGCTCCACGGGCGACTGTCCCGTGAGCGCCTTCACCTTGCGGTAGAGCTGCACGCGGCTCAATCCTATCTCCTCGCCAATGCGTTCCACCGAGAAATCGGAGTCGGCAAGGTTCTGCTTTATTATGTCGCGCAGGCGGCACACAAATGCCTGGTCGCGCGGTGTGAGCTTTTCCTCTTCGTTGTCGGTGGCGTTGGTTCCGGCGAATATCTGGCGCAGTTGCTGCCGCGAGTGCAGCAGGTTGTCAACGCGCGCGAGCAGCGTGGCGGCCGTGAAGGGTTTGGTTATGTAGGAGTCGGCGCCGCAGCCGTAGCCTTCGGCCCGCTGTTCGTCGAGTGAGCGGGCGGTGAGCAGCACCACGGGAATGTGCGATGTGGCCGTGTCGTCTTTTAGTTGGCGGCAGAACTCGAGTCCGTCAACGCCCGGCATCATCACGTCGCTCACCACAATCTGCGGCACAAGGCGCCGGGCTTCGGCCATGCCCTGTGCGCCGTCGTTGGCTTCGGCCACGTTGTAGCGTGCTTCGAGTATGGATCGCAAGTAGGTGCGCATGCCGCTGTTGTCGTCGATTATGAGCACGAGCGGGCGTCCATCGGCGGTTTCGCCGTCGCCCGTCACCACGGCGGCACGCTGCTGTGCTGCCGTGTCGTCGGGCTGAAAGTAGTCTGAAGCTAACGCCATGTCGTTGTCAATGTGCTGCTGCGTGTCAGAGGCGGGGTCGTAGCCGGGCTGCACCGAAGGCATTTCCACGCTGAACACCGACCCTCGTCCCTCCTCGCTTTCGGCCCGTGCCGTGCCGTGGTGCAGCTCGGCATAGGCGCGCACAAGTGCCAGCCCGATGCCCGTGCCGCCCACTGCGCCGCTCGCCTGATAGAACCGCTCGAAGAGGTGGGGCACCGACTGCGGGTCGATGCCGCACCCGGTGTCGGCCACCGAAAGGGTGAAGCGGCCGTCGGCGAGTGTGAGGCGCGTGGTCACGGTGCCTCCGTGCGGCGTGTATTTCAGGGCGTTGCTCATGAGGTTGAAATATATGTGCGACAGCTTCTCGCGGTCGGCAATCACCGTTGAACCGGGAGTGCCCTGCTGCGGAATGTCGGTTTGCAGCGTTATTCCGGCACGCTGCGCCACGGTGTTGAAGTCGGCTGCCCAGTGGGCAAGTTCGCCGCAGATGTCGAAGCGGTTGAGCGTGAGCTTCTCCTTGCCGTTCTGCACCTTGCGGAAATCGAGTATGTCGCCCACGAGGCGCGTGAGTATGCGGGCGTTGCGCACCACCATCTCCACCATGCCGCGTTGCCGTTTGGTCAACTTTTCGTCGGCCATAAGTTGCTCGGCAGGCCCCGTTATGAGCGTGAGCGGCGTGCGCAGTTCGTGCGACACGTTGGTGAAGAAGCGCAACTGGTTCTGTGTCATGCGTTCCATTTCGCCTGTCATGCGCCTCTGCTGCTCCATGCTCTGCCGCAGTTTGCGGTTGTAGCGTGTCTTGCCCACATAGGCCGTTATGGCCAGGGCGCAGGTGGTGATGAGCAGAATGACGACGGTGAGTAGCACGAGCAGATATATGCGCTGCGTGTTGAATGCCGTGTTGGCCCGGTCGACGCGGTTGACGAGCGTGGAGAGATGGTCTTGCTGGCGCACCGTCTCGTCGTTCTGCATGAGCAGCATGTTGGCATTGTCGTGCGTTACGAGTGCCGACGAGAGCTGGTTGTCGCGCCGGTAGGGTTTGCCGGTGAGAATGTTGACGGCGAGCTGCATCACCTCGTCGCCGCGTGTGGGGTAGATGTATGAGGCCATGAGCACGCCGTCGCGCACGAGCTGCATGCCGCCGCCCGGCTGCGGCATGGCGTCGATGCCGCAGAACTTTATTGTGCGCACGTCGATGCCGTGGCGTTGCACGGCCTTGCGCGCGCCCATTGCCATGCGGTCGTTGTGGGCAAACACGTGGTCGAAGGCCGCATGCGGGGCCGAGAGCAGCGAGTCCATGGCACGGTAGCCCCCCTGTTCGGTCCAGTCGGCTTGCAGCCTGGCCACTATGTCGAAGCCCCTGCGGCTTGCGGCCACGCTGTCGAAGCCTTCGCCGCGGGCTATTGCGGGCGACGACGAGCTTAGGCCGCATATCTCTACCACGCGTGCCTTGCCCGCGCTCTCGGCCGCTATGCACTCGGCAATGCCCTTGCCCATGGTGCGGTTGTCGGCTCCTATGTAGGCGGTGTACTTGTTGGAGTGGGTGCGCCGGTCGAAAATCACCACCGGAATGCCCTTGTCGTAGGCGCGGTCGATGGCCTTTGAAATGGTGATCTGGCCCGGAGCCACGATGAGCAGGTCAACCTTCTCGTCGACGAAGCGGTTTATCTGCTCGGTCTGCAGGTTCACGTCGTCGTAGGCCGACGATATGCGCAGGTCGATGTTGTTGTAGTAATATGCGGCAATGCGCAGCTCGCGGTTGAGCTTGTCGCGCCACACGTCTTCGCTGCATTGCGACACTCCCACCACAAAGCGGCGGGGGTGCTGCGTGCACGATGTGAGGGCGATCATGGCCATGAGGCATGCCGCGATGAGTGAGGATAGGATGTGTTTTCGTGTCAGAAGGTTCATTGGTTGGCGTTGTTTGTAAAACTGCGCGCCAAAGGCGCGTTTTCTGATTTTACAAAGATAAGAATAATGGCCCGATTTGGCAAGTTTTTAGCTCTGTAACCTGCCCGATGAGGCTGAAAAAGAGAGCTTGGCGTGACATTCTGTCGCAGAAAATAGCTAATTTTGCAGGTGCGGAAGCATTCTTCCGCACGTCATGTGCGGCTGTAGGCCGCAATGTATTATGCAAAAAAGATTATATGGTTGGATTGGAAGGAAAACTTGCCGGAAACGTGTGCGAGGCTTTTGCCGGTCGCGGTTTCCGTGCGGCCCTGTTCGATTTCGACGGTGTGCTGATGGACACCGAGGGGCAATACACTGATTTTTGGAACGTGGTTGCGCGCCACTTGGTGCCTTGCGACAACTTTGCCGAAATGGTTAAGGGGCAGACACTCAACGAGGTGTGTGAAAAATATTTCGCGGGACGCGACAGCGAAAAGATGCAAGTGATAGATCTTCTCAACCAGTTTGAGCGCGACATCGACTACAAATATGTTGCCGGGGCGCGCGAGTTTGTTGAGAAACTGAGGAGCGACGGGGTGCTTACGGCCGTGGTTACAAGTTCGAATGTGAAGAAAATGGAGAACGTCTACCGCACGCATCCCGAGTTTGCACGGCTTTTCAACGCCATTCTCACAAGCGAGGATTTCGGCCGAAGCAAGCCTGCTCCCGACTGTTACATTGCTGCCATGAAGCGGCTCGGCGTTGAGGCGGCCCGCAGTGCCGTGTTTGAAGACTCGCTGCACGGGCTTGCCTCGGGACGTGCTTCGGGCGCGTTTGTCGTGGGTCTTGCTACCACCAATCCGCGCGAAGTCGTTGCCGCCAAGGCCGACATCGTCATCGACGACTTCACCCAGCTGCTGCCCTGACAGTAAGCCGGCCTACCGGCTGCTCACGGTGAGCACTCCCAGCGTGCCGCTTGACACGGCGCGGTAGCGCATGAGCTTCTTGCCCTGATCGCCCTTCGACACTATGCCGCCGTTGTTCATGTCATACTCGCGCTTGCACGTGGCACACACGGCCTGTCCGGCAGTGGTCATCGACAGCTTGTATGAGGGCGTGCCGTGCTCGGCATAGCAGTTGGGGCACTGGCTGTCGTAGGCGTAAAGCGTGGCCGGAGAACCGAGGTTGGCGTAGCCCACGATTATGCCCGACTTGTTGTAGGCACCGAGAATTATGGAGCGGCGCAGGTCTACGGCATCGGCGCGCGACCTGCTCGAGGCGCCGTGGTTGCTCTCGAAGCAGAAATAGGTGGCTCCGTTTGCCGTGGCGAGGGTTATGCGGCAGAACACGCCGGGCGACAGTTCGTTCATGGCGCTTTGCAGTGTGGGGTCGAGATGGGTAGAGTTGTCGAACACAAGGTAGCACGACTCAGTGCTGTACTCATACTCGCTCTCTCCGCACGAACTTGCCGAGAAAGCCACGGCAAGCGTTGCGGCAAAGGCCGTTATGATGTTGGCGATTTTCATTCTTCGGTGGTTTTGCGCCCGAGCAGCGCGGCTTCGGCCTCGTCTACCCGGCTGAAAGTGAACTGTGCGAGCGTCGATGCCATGAGTTCGGCCACGCGGTCGTTGCACAGGTTGCCTATGCTTCCGGCGTGGGTGTGGTGTATTTCGCGGCAGGCGCTGAATTCCCCGCGCTCTATCTCCATGCCCACCTGGCGGTAGGCATCGCGGAAGGGCACGCCCGAGGCAGCAAGTCGGTTTACTTCCTCAACCGAGAACATGGGGTCGTAGATGCTGTTGTCGAGTATGTGCTCGTTCACTTCCATGCGGTTCACTATGTAGGCTGTCATGCGCAGACAGTCGGCCAGTTCGCCGAAGGCAGGCAGAAACACTTCCTTTATAATCTGCAAGTCGCGGAAATAGCCCGAGGGCAGGTTGTTCATAATCATCGTTACCTGCGTGGGCAGGGCTTGCAGCTTGTTGCACTTGGCGCGTATAAGCTCAAACACATCGGGGTTTTTCTTGTGGGGCATGATGCTGCTGCCCGTGGTGCACTCCTTGGGCAGGCGCACGAAAGAAAAGTTCTGGCTGTTGAAGAGGCATGCGTCGAAGGCCATCTTGGCCAGCGTGCCGGCCACCGTAGCCATGGCGAAGGCCACGTTGCGCTCCATTTTGCCGCGGCCCATTTGCGCGTAGACCACGTTGTAGTCCATCGTGTCGAAACCGAGAAGACTTGTTGTGAGCTCGCGGTTGAGCGGGAACGACGATCCGTAGCCTGCCGCCGAACCCAAGGGATTGCGGTTTGTCATGCGCCAGGCGGCGAGAAGGAAGAGCATGTCGTCGGCAAGCGACTCGGCATAGGCACCAAACCACAGACCGAACGAGCTGGGCATGGCCACCTGCAGGTGGGTGTAGCCCGGCATGAGCACGTCCTTATACTGTTCGCTCTTCTGCTGCAGCTCGTCGAAGAGCGTCTTTACACCCTCGGCCACAAGGCGCAGTTCGTGGCGGGTGAACAGTTTCAAATCGACGAGCACCTGGTCGTTGCGCGATCGTCCGCTGTGTATCTTCTTGCCCATGTCGCCCAGACGGCGCGTGAGCATCAGCTCCACCTGCGAGTGCACATCCTCAACTCCCTCTTCAATGGTGAACTCGCCGCGCTCGCACTGGGCGTATATCGCCTTCAACTCATGCAACAGTTTGTCGAGCTCGTCGCGCTCCACAAGTCCTATGGAGCACAGCATTGTGACGTGGGCCATGGATCCGAGCACGTCGTAGGGGGCGAGATAGATGTCGAGCTCGCGGTCGCGGCCCACGGTGAAACGTTCTATTTCCTCGTTTACGGAGAAGTTTTTTTCCCAAAGTTTACTAGCCATTTTTCCTTCGTGTGATGTTTCTTGCGTTGGCGCGGCATGCCCGTTGGCTGCGCCGTGCGGTGTGTGTAAAAAAAAGCGGCGGCCTCGCCGGCCGCCGCTTGTGTAGTGGTTCTACTCGTAGTTTATTATCTGCAGCGTGTCGGCAATCTTCTCGAGGCCTTCTTCCAGCGGCTTCTTCACCATTCCCTTTATGAAGGGATTGAGCTCGGCCTTTATCGTTAGCTTCATCTTGCACGACGTTTCGGTGACGGGAAGAATCTGTATCCAGAAATTAAACGGCACCGGACTCTGTTCGGTCTCAAACTTGATGCACTTCGACGGTTCGCGGTTTACTATGCGCAGACGTATCTTGCCCACGGGGGCAACGTCGATTGAGAGTGAATCGGAGTCGAAAGTGAAGTCTTTTATCTTGTCCTCGGGAATGCGCGAACGCACGCTTTCGAGGTGCGAGAGGTCGCTGAGCATGTCGTAGACACGCTGCTGCGGGTGTGGTATCTGCCTTATGCTGCTTTCAAATGTACTCATATCGTTTTGTTATGGTGACAACATTGCGCCGTGGGGCGTTGATCGTGCGCCAATATTATTTCTTCCAGTTGGCCGGGTCTTTGCGCCATTCGTGCAGCAAGTCAACGTCGCTTTCGGCGATGTAGCCCGTTGCGAGTGCCTGCTCCACCACATGATCATAGTCGGTGAGAGTTTCCAGTTGCACGCCGGCATCGGCAAATGCCTTTGTTGCCACGGGGAAACCGTAGGTGTAGGAGGCCACCATGCCCACCACTTCATAGCCTGCTTCGCGCAGTGCGGCCACGGCTTTGAGCGAGCTTCCGCCCGTGGAGATGAGGTCTTCAACCACCACTACCTTCGAACCGGCGGGCAGTTCGCCCTCGATGAGGTTCTGCATGCCGTGGTCTTTGGCCTTGCTGCGCACATATACAAACGGAAGGTTGAGTGCATCGGCCACGAGTGCGCCCTGGGCAATGGCTCCGGTGGCCACTCCGGCCACGGCTGTTGCCTCGGCGAAATGATCGAGAATGGTGTGGGTGAGCTCAAGCTTCACATAGCTGCGGAGCTCGGGAAAGGAGAGAGTCTTGCGGTTGTCGCAGTAGAACGGCGACTTCCATCCCGATGCCCAAGTGAACGGATCGTTGGGCTGGAGCTTTATTGCCTTCACGCCGAGCAGTTTGCCGGCGAACACTTTCTTTGTTGTTTCCATGAATTTATGTTTTCGTTGTTTCGTTTCGGTAGGTTGCGGCGCCTTTCACTTGCTGCTTGAAAGGCTTGTGCTGCAAAGTTAGTACAAACGTGCGACACGCACAAATAAATGGCGTTTATTCTTGTTAATGTGGCGCGCTGCTGCCGCCTGCCGTGCAATTTGTGACAGTCTGCGGCGCTCATTCGGCAAAAAGTGGTTAATTTTGCAGCCTATACAAGTCACGAAGATATGTTGCACACACTGCATTCAAGCACGCCCCCGCCTGCCAAATTCACCTATCCGTTCTGCTACGATCCTCACCCGCTGTGCCGTGAAGCCGCCGCCGAGGTGCAGCGGCACATCGAGAACGGCGGAGTGATGAGCGGCGAGCGCGGCGGCAAGATGTTCGGCGTGCTTGTGGTGAGGCAACGCGGCGCCGGAAACGGCAGCGATGACGGCGGGCCGTTGGGCTTTCTTGCCGCCTATTCAGGGCTGCTTTCGGGGCGCAACGACTGGCCGTGGTT